>CAMEQX010000021.1 GCA_945933905.1 uncultured Clostridia bacterium | reverse complement strand
AGCGGAAAGGTTGTCGATGCGTTCCACTTTGGGCTTCTCGTATTTTGGAAGCCTTCCTCTCACCCAAGCGCTGTACGTTTCGTTCATCTGGCGCTGGCTCTCCGCGGCAATCGTGTCGAAAACGATACTTGATTTGCCCGAGCCCGAAACTCCCGTGAAAACAACGATTTTGTTCTTCGGGATATCAAGCGAGATGTTTTTGAGATTGTTTTGCTTCAGACCTCTGATTTTGATTTTATCCATTTCTTCCTCCTTTGAACCGACCTGTTTTTCATCATTTCATTATAGCACAAAATTCTCGAAAAATCCTGACATTTTGTGCGGATATGTGTCAGGCGAGAAACAAGAGCGCTGATTATTTTTCAGCGCTCTTTTCTGTTTCTTCCGAAAGCGACCTTGCCGCATCAAAGGGCAGCGGCTTGCCCCAAACATAGCCTTGAATTAAGTCGCAGTCGTTTTCCTTCAGCTTTTCGAGCTGCATTTCGTTTTCAACGCCCTCTGAGATAACCTCGCAGCCCATAATGTGTCCCATCGCGATAATCGCGTTTACAAACTCGCATTTTTGCTCGTCCTGCTCGATATCGTCGATAAGGCTCTTGTCGATTTTGAGCAAATTCACGGGCATCTGCGAGAGATAATTCAGCGAGGTATAGCCTGTCCCGAAATCATCGAGAGCGACCTGAATTCCCAAAACACGCAGCTTTTTGATATTGTCAACGGTTACTTTAACCGACTGCACCATACTGTATTCCGTGATTTCGATTTCGAGATTTTTCGCGGGAAAGCCGATTTCTTCGATGATTTCCTTGACTTTTTCGGGGAAATCATAAGCTCGGGTTTTTTTGCGACAATCCCCTTGAACTCTCTCATAGCCCTGCGCAAAACATACTCGTCGATTAAAACGATGTTTTTGCCCTTTTCGGCAACGGGGATAAACTCTCCGGGGCTGATAATCGTGCCGTCGGGGAGCTTCATTCTGATAAGCGACTCGAAGCCGCGCAGCTTTTTCCCGTCAAGCATAAACTGCGGCTGATACATCAGATAGAAATAGTCGTTTTCCAAGCCCGCTTTAATCAGGCGCTCAATTTCCATCTGCCGTTTTGCGCGCTCTTCCATACTCGGCTCAAACAAAACCGCGTGAGCGGAATTTTTCTTTGCCGCCTCCAGCATAGCCATATCCGCGAAATTTATCAGCTCCTCGTAATTCGCGCTGTTGTCGGGATATGAGGAAATTCCCGCAAATACCGTGAGATAGCAGTCGTGAACGTCGCTGTCCTCCGAAAGAATAATCTTCTCCGCGAGAATTTGAAGAATGTGGTTTGCGTCCTTTTCGGCGTCCGCGCTGTCCTTGAGAATAACGACAAACTCCGAGCCTCCGCTTCTTACAACCGTTCCTTTTTCGCCGAAATAATCCTGTAAAAGCTTTGTTATCTTTTTGAGAACAAGGTCGCCGTAAACGTGACCGAAGCTGTCGTTTAACAGCTTGAAATTCGCGATTTCAAAATAAATCAGCTGAAACGGCTTTTCGTTCTCGATAAGCGCAATCAGCTTTTGATACAAGCCGCGCCGGTTAAGCAGCCCCGTTACTACATCCGTCACGGCGGCCCTTTCCTGTCGCGCAAAAATAAGTCCGAGCCAGATGATTGTGATTATGTAGAACAGCACGTTAAAAAGTCCCGCAACGGGAAGATTTTCCTTGTTGAAAACAATTACCCTAAGTATATTTACCAGCGAAGCTAAAAGCAGAATAATTGAGGTTATTATGCCTCTTTTCCGGTTTGTCCTCACGAGAAAGAGGCACGAGGCGTACTGAAAAGCCGACCACACGCCGCTCAAAAACGAGAGCTCCCTAAATCTGCCGAAAACGATTGACAAAACCTGAAAAATGACGAATAGCGCAATACCCAGAATTAGCGAAATCAGGGCTTTGGTTTTGCGTTTTATTTCAATGGACATCTTTTCCTCCAAGAGTTTTTACGCATTTATGTACATTATCATATCATATTTTCCGACAAATTTCAATATGATTTTTGAAAACTTTCGTTGAAAATAACCAAAAATCCTTCGATTTATGCAATTTCCACAAAAAAGTTCATCTGAAACACACAAGGATATAATATTTAACGAATATCAGTTCTTTGGTATCCGAAAAAATGGTGACAATTCACTCGGCTATTGTATTGTTCTGCGTTGTGGTTTTCGGAGTAATCAATATGGTCGCGGGGGCAATTCTCCTCGGCGTGATTATGATTGTGCTGGGCGGCTTGATTTGTCTTGGAGTACGTCTTCTCCGCGACAAAAAGGACAGGGTTTTCCGAGGAATAATCCTTTCACAAGCGCAGTGCCTTATAATTCTTGTGATGTCAACGGTAAAGCACGAGCTTCACTCGATGTTTCCGCTGCTTCTCGCGTCAATGGCAATCATCGCGATTTACTATAACACGAAAAACCTGATTGCACACTGGATTGTTATGGATATCGCCTGCGTTGCGGGATTGATTTTCAACGATTTCTTTTACAGCGGACAAAGCCTTGAGTTCCTCATAAAAGGTCTTGCGGGAATGAACATCGGCGCGTTTCTTGTCGTTTATCTTGTAAAATGCTCGCTCAAATTCATCGGAAACGCACAAAACGCGAAATCCGACGCGGACAAGCTTCTCGAGCAGGTTCAAAGTCAGATGGACGAAACCGAGCAAATGAACAAACAGCAGTCCGAAATCGTTTTAAAAATCGCAGAAATTTCAATGGCGGTCAACACCTCCGCGGACAAAATGCTTGAGATTGCGCACGATATAAACAGCGCTGCGGACACCCAGCAGAATTCGATTTCGCTTGTTTCGGAGGACATCGCGGCGATTTCTTCCGAAACGGGAAACACTCTCGCGGAAGCGGAACAGGCGGAAAGCTCCGCGAAGCGCTCAACCGAAATGCTCAACGAAAGCAATGCCGAGATGAAAAATATGCTTTCGGCGTATGAGGAGATTGAACAGAGTTCCGAGCAAATCAGAAACATTGTCGCGACTATCGAGGATATCGCTTTCCAGACGAATATTCTCGCGCTCAATGCGTCTATTGAAGCGGCGCGCGGGCGAAATGGGAAAGGGATTTTCCGTTGTTGCGGAGGAGGTAAGAAACCTCGCGACCAAGTCTCAGGAGGCTGTCAGCAACACGGCAAAGCTCATCGACGCTTCGCTTGACGCGGTTAAGCGCGGAAAGGATATCGCGGATAACGTTGCGGAATGTATGAACAGGGTTATTGAAACGGCTGAGGAAAGCGCGGAGCACTCTCGCGTTATCACGGAAATGACCGAAAAGCAGACGAAATCCGCCGCCGCGATAATGGAGCGTATCGAGCAGATTTCCGCGATTGTCGGACAGACCTCGCAGACCTCCGAGCAGTCAAACATCATCGCTTCCGAGGTTGCCGAAAACGCACGCAAAATGGACGACGTGGTGAAATCCTTCCGCTAATACATAAAAAAACCGCTCTCGAAAGGGCGGTTTTTGTTTGTTTAATTCGGCTTTCGCTGATAGGTTCCGAAAAGCGTTCCCTCGGCGAGAACGTGGTTTTCAATCGCTTTGAGCAAGTCGCTTTTTCTCGCGTCGGGCTGCAAATCAAGCTTGATGTCCAGCGCAAAAACGGTGAACCGATAGCGGTGGTTCCGGTTAAACGGGGGCTTCGGTCCGCGATAACGGTGCTTCCCGTACGCCGCACCCTGTTCAATGTGAATGGGTTCTTCCACAACAGCTCCCGCGGGCAAATTTCGCGGAATTGTGCTGACGGGCGGGATATTCCAGACAGTCCAGTGATTGAAGCCCGGCTGAATAGGGTGCCCCAAGTCGTCCAGAATAACGGCAAGCGAAACGGCTTCGGCGGGAATTCCTTCGATGTGAAGCTCGGGTGATTTGTCCTCGGCAAATCCCGCGCAGCAGTCGGGAATTCTGCCCTCGTTTTCAAACTGCGGCGAGGAAATAAGCAATTCTTTCATTTTTCGTTCCTTTCTGTTATGCAATTTTCACGATTTCGCGATAAGAATTCGCGTGGTTTCGGCGATGTCTTTTTCAATCAGCGGGCGCATACTGTCCTTGTATTTCGACAAATCCGCGCTTTGAAGGCTTGACAAAATCAAAGGGATAAGCTCGGGCTTTGCAAATCCGATTTCCGCGAGCGATTTTATGCACTGCCTTGCGGTAATCGGTTTTTCATCGGTTATGTGGGAAAGAAACGCGGGAAAAATCCTCTCGAAGCGGTTTTCGGTATCCCATTTTGCGTTTGCTGCGAGAATATTCAGCGCGCGGTTTCTCACAAGCGATTTCGGGTGGTCAAGCAAATTTGCGATATCATCGAAAAATTCGTACCATTTGTCGCTTTCGCGGCTTTCGGAGATGATTTTATCGGCGAAAGCGCAAGCGGTCTTGTCGTCCTTTGTCGTGAGATTTTCAGCGATATTTTTCATATTTAACTCCTTGAAAAGCAAGCTTGCGGGAGCGGTTCCCGAAATTCAGTATATCACATTTTCCTATGAATTTCAATGATGTTTTCAAAGAAAACGCGTGGATTTCAAACAATCAACAGCGCTTGATAAAAAACTGACATTTTTGTTGGAAAAATTGTAAAATACAGGAAAAAGCATTGGGATTTTTGCGCGATTGTGGTATAATGGTGTAAACGATATCACAAAGGAGGGTGCGGAAAATGAATGCTGAAAAAATCTTAGCTGCGCTTGCCGGTAACGCGAGCTATTCGTTTGAATTTGACGTTACAGCGGGGATTGTCGAAAACGATATCATCGGCAAGAGCGGAATAAACTATACAAAAAAAGCAGGACTTTCCTCGCCTTGCTTGTTTAACGACCTTATCAGCCGTTTTTTCGGCGAGGAGATAAAGTGCAGATTTCTGAACAATTCACGGAAAAAGTCTGTTTCAAGCGAGTATTTGCTAAATCTTTATCTCTCGGGGGAAACCAGATATGAAGTCAACGTTTTCTATCCCGAAACAAATTCCTATTACAGAAATCTCTATTTTCTCTATGAAGACGAAAACAGCGGGCATATTTTCGCTTATGTTATCAGCAGAGAAATAACCGAGGTTGAAAACGCGATTTTCACGTCAAGCGGTGAGAAAAAGAACAGAGAACAGGTTGACCGAGAAGTTTTCTACAAGAATATGCTTGACGCGCAGGCAAGCGGTATTTTGGCTTATTCCTACCCCGGCTATCAGATTATCGCAGCAAACGCCGAAACGCTCAGAATGTTCGGGCTGAACAGCATAGATGAGTTGAAAAGCAATTTGCGCGAGATTGTGGAGAATACATATTACCCGTCGCCCATAACGGTGGAAAAACTGAAAAGTCTCAGGACTATGGACGCTTCCGTGGACTATGACTGCATTTTGAACAAGGGCACGGAAAACGAGCGCACGGTTATCGCAAAAACGAGAATAATCTATTCTCCGCACGGGAAAAGGATTATCTACACGACCTATGTTGACGCGTCGGAAATGCAGGCTCTCAAAACGGTTGTTGAAAACGCCGAGAGCGGAAACAGAGCAAAATCCGATTTCCTTTTCAATATGTCGCACGATTTGTACACTCCGATGAACGCGGTTATCGGCTATGCCGAGCTTATTGAAACGCACTGGGACGACAGAGTATCCGCCAAAAAGTATCTTGCGAAGCTTATGGACTCAAGCAAGTTTTTGATGTTTTTGCTCAATAATGCAATCGAGCTTGCCAGTCTTGAAAGCGGTAAGGAGAAAATAAAAGAGTCTCTCGCAAACGCCGAGAGCTTTAACGATATGCTTGACGCGATTATCGAAAAGGCTATGCAGGAGAGAAATCTTCATTTTTCGCGAACGGTTAATGTCGAGCACACAAACGTTATGTGCGACAGTATGAAGCTGCGCGTGGTTTTTCTGAATATTCTGAGCAACTCGCTGTAATACACTCCAACCGGCGGCAGCATAAGTATGGAGCTTGAAGAAATTCCTTCGGGGAGAGAGGGCTTCGCGCTGTTCAGGACGGTTATTTCCGATACGGGAATAGGGATAAGCCCCGAATTTCTCCCGCATATCTTCGAGAATTTTTCAAGAGAGCAAAACACCTCAAAATCCGGCGTGCTGGGAGCGGGGCTTGGAATGCCTGTTGCAAAGAAGCTTGTGGAGCTGATGGGAGGAAGCATTTTTGTTGAAAGCGAGCTTGGAAAGGGCACGAAGGTTACGGTTAATATTCCGCACAGAATTGTGGAAAGAGACGAGCTTCTCAGGCTGACAAAGGGCAAAAACACGATTGAGCGAAAGCTGATTGAGGGAAAGCGAATTCTGCTTGCGGAGGACAACGAGCTCAACGCTGAAATCTCGATGATGATTTTATCGGACGTGGGATTTACCGTAGAGCGCGTCGCGGACGGCACGGAGGCGGTTTCGGCGGTGGAGAAAAATCCCGACGATTATTATGACCTTGTGCTGATGGATATTCAAATGCCGTTGATGGACGGCTACAAAGCGACAAATCTTATCCGACAGCTTGACGGAAAAAAGTCGCAAATTCCGATTTTGGCTCTCTCGGCAAACGCTCTCGAGGAGGACAAGCGTATGTCCTTGGCGGCGGGAATGAACGGGCATATCTCAAAGCCTGTTGACGTGTCAAAGCTTTGCGACGCGATTTTCAGAGTGCTTAAATAAAAGAAAGCGGAGAATTTTCACGTTCTCCGCTTTTTGTTATCCTTCATAGAAACAGATTTTGTTTTTGCCGGAATTTTTGGCAAGATACATCGCGTTGTCGCTCATTTTCAGCAAATCCTCGAGGTCGTGAGCGTTTCCGTCGCAAACCGTGCTTGCTGCGGCGCCGATACTTGCTCCGAGCGTGCCGAATTCGGTTTTCTCCGCGAAGGATTTGTTTACAGCGGAAAGCAGCTCGACAGCCTGCTTCTTGAGATTATCCATAGAGCGCTCGCCGTTGATGACGATGATAAATTCATCGCCGCCAAGCCTTGCTATAAAGTCAATCGGGAAGGTTTTTCTCAGAATATCCGCCGTCATAATCAGTGCGTCGTCGCCCGCCTTATGACCGTATGTATCGTTTACACTCTTGAAATTATCGAGGTCTATAAGAATTGTGGCGACGTTGGGGGTGTATTTTATGCTGTCGAAATACTCGAAAAGCCGTCTTCTGTTTGAAAGTCCCGTGAGGAAATCCGTGTTTGCGTTATAGGCGGTCTGTTCAAGACGCTTGCGCTCGTTTGTGATATCCGTGAGGATAATCGCCTGTCCTATCATTTCCTCGAAAATGCTGTAAATCGGCTTGATACTGCACGAAAGCGTGATAATTCCCTGTTCGGTTTCGAGGGTGATTTCGCTGTCCTCGAGCTTTCCGCGCAAAACGTCGTTTTTCCACGAAGAAAGACTTGTTCCCACGATTTGCTTGTAGTCGGGGAAATACTTGAAGAACAGACGGTTTGCCGCAAGAACGTCCTCTTTTTCATCATCGATAACAACCGCAAATGGCATACTGTCGAGAATAACCTCAAGCTCGGAGTTGATGTTATGCTGAGCGGTGACGTCGTTTGCGATGCCGCAGGTTCCGAAAATCGTTCCGTCCTCGTCAATCAGCGGGGATTTGTAGGTTTTGAACTGCCGCATACCCTTCTTCGTCTTGACCTTCTCGTCGAAAAGACAGGTTTCGCGCGCGTTTATCACAACCTCCTCGGACTCAAGACAAACATAGTCGCCCTGTTCGTATTCCTCTTTCGGAATATCCCAGATATAGTAATGCCCTTGCTTGTAAATCTGCTCCTTTGTTTTTGCGACAGCCTCGCAAAAGCCGTTGTTTACGATAAGGTGAGCGCCCTTGATATCCTTGAACCACACAAGGTCGGGGATACTGTCAAACGCGGTGTTAAAGCAAATTGTCTGCAAGCGGAAATCAAACGACTGCTTCATCTGCGCGATAAGCTTTTCCGCATAAAAAACAAGCAAGCTGTCGTTGTCGCTGTTTTCGGAAATCGTCCAAAGCTCGTCGGGCTTTTCCGTCATTTGATTTATCTCGGAGAGCTCGCCGCTGTTGATAATCAGAACGCAAAGCGTCTTCTTCCCGACAAGCTTTCTTCCCTGTCTGAAAGCCTCGGCTCCGTTGAAAATAACGGCACAATCCCGCTTGTCGTATTTTTCGGTGAATTCCGTCACGGAGCTTATGTTTACTTCGCAGTCCTCGGGAAGAGCCGCGGATTTTATCGCCGCCTGAAGCGTGATATTTCCGCTGACAACGATTATGTTTAACCTGCACTGATACATTTTAAGCCTCACCCCAATTATAGTTTTTTACATTAGCACGCTAAATGCTATTATAATATTATAGCACATTTCACCGTGTTTTGTCAATAACCGAAGCCGATTTGTTTTCTCGTTTTGATAAAAAGTTGCTGAAAAGCGAAAAAAACGGCTGAAAAAACGGGTTTTTGTGGTTGATAGAACAAACTTTTTTCGACAAAATATGAACAAATATATTGATTTTAATAAGGAAAAATGGTATATTCTGTTTTGACAGGGCGCGAATTTGATGAAAAAAGGCTTTATAAAGCGAATTTTTCCGCAATAATTGCGGGAGTGATGACCGCGGCGCTGTTTTCGGGCTGTAATTCTTCGACAGAGAGCGAGGACAAGGAAACCACTTCCGTTTATTTGTTGTCAACAGAGCGCTGTTCGAGAGGTACAACATTCCTCTGCCCACGGATTATGAGGGCAAATACACGCTTCTCGAGGTAATGAAGGACGGAAAGAAAATAAGTGACGACGAGGTTTTCAAGGTTACAGCGCTCAGCAAAGCCTCCTATTTCGGCGCAGTGCTTAAGAATGAAAACGTTGAGTTCATGAGGGAAGATGATGGAGTTAAACCTGTATTCACGCAGTTTATCAAGAACGACGGCGCTTTGGAATAACCCACAAAGTACATCGCGATGACCGCAAACGCCTTCGACGAGGACAGAAAAGCTGCGACGGATTGCGGAATGGACGGATTTATCTCGAAGCCTATAAATCTTGATGAAATCATTGAGGTTTTGCATAGCGTTTTGGGCAAAAAGTAAATTCTCGGGAAATTGAAATTGCTTGAAAAAGTCGGGCTTTAAAGGTCCGGCTTTTTCTTACCGTGAATTGTGTGATAAATCCGGTGCGGTTTTGTGCGCTTCAAGCGGCATTTCGCCGTTTTTTCGGGAACGTCCTTTGTTTTAAAATCACCGTGTTACGATAACATAATTGTATCGTATAAACAGATGAAAGCAGCAATACTGAGTTATGGAGTATATTGTTATGGAAAAAAAGCAGTTATTTGAGGAAATTCTTAGTGGCGCGTCAAGCTCCGTTGTGAATAATATGCCCGAAGAGCTGAGGGTTGCAAATACATTTGGCGGCGGCGAGAGAGTTCGTGTGGCAAACTCTTTCTACAAGGAACTGAACACGTTTTTTGAAGTAAACGGGGTGTATGCGGATGAACAGCAGAAAGATTCCGCCATCAGAAACAAGGCTCGCGCAACAATGTTCACCGTCAAGGCTCTGAATAGCATATATGTAACGAAAAAGCTTGGCGAGTATATTGACAGCTATTTTGATAACCCATCAAACGAGGGAAAGTTTCCTGAGGGTGACAAGGAAGCCCTCAAAGCCGAGCTTAAACAGCAGGTTGAGGATACCATCGGCATAAAGCCTGTTTCCAGAGAAGCGCAGGATTATGTTCAGTCGCTTAAGGACGGTTTTACTGCGGAGTCGTATGAGAAGGGACTTAGCTGGGTTTATAACATCAACCAGTCGCTTCAGGTAAGCAGCGGTATGACTCAGCTCACGCAGTCACAGGGTTATTTCGCTGAGCCTGATGACAGCGTGGTAAAGAAAATTGTAGAGGGAGTGTCGAATTCCTCCGCAGCGCTTGCCGGAGAGGAGAAACAACCCGAAAGAGTTGTTCGGGAGTTCCCCGTCTTTTACAAGCCGATGGATAATGAAGTAAATCCCACGGATTTTGTTGAGCATTTCAACAATTCTTCTCTTTCGGATGAAGAGATTGACTGGGCGCTTGATGTGTTCAACACTTCTGTGGCTGACAAAATGAATATCAATCCCGATGAGCGCCTGAATATCGGTGTGAAGGACGTTATGGTTGACGGAAAACCGATGTTCACACAGGAGCAGATTGAAAACGGCAACAACAAACTTCTGACGTGCGAAGTGATTGCGAGAGCGCTTTCGGGTGAAAAAGTTACCACAAATCCTACGGGCGAGAAGGAGTATCTGCTTTCTCCGAGTATAAAGGAAATCGGCGACAAGAAAAAGACGCACTGGTATGACGTGATTGTTGATTTCTTCAGGAGCCTTGTTGGTAAAGAAACCACCAAGGAGAAGGCGGCAAAGATTGACGAAATGAAGGCGGGGATTGAGGAAACTCAATCGGAATATAAACCTCTTGCCGCTCACCGTGAGAAGATGACGTTCAAGGATTTGTTCGGACAAAGCAATCTTGACAAGGTGACTCCTCCTCCCAGCAAAAATCAGCCGCAGAAAACCAACACGCTTGGAAAAGGCAAATAAAAACACATCGCCCGAATGACAGGTTAATTCGGGCGAATTACATTTCAAGAACAGCAAAACCGCTTGCAGAGGTTCAACAAGCGGTTTTGTTATGCGATTAAAGGCGGTGATATCGCGACAAAACAGATTTTGGGAAATCGCCCTCTAAAAATAGGAGAGCCACGCGCGGCTTTTGTCGTTTTTGTGCTTGTGCAAAAACGACAAAAACGCAGAAGAGGACGGTCCAAAGGACCGTCCTCAAGTGGCTACAAACACAATTTTTGATACGGGT
>CAMEQX010000020.1 GCA_945933905.1 uncultured Clostridia bacterium | reverse complement strand
GCCGCGGGTGCTGCGTAAATCTCACTTTGCAATCGCCTTGCCCGAAAGCCGCGCCTATTATCTCTTTCAACAACAAAAACTGCCGCTCGATTTCACTCAAGCGGCTTTGTTTTTATTCAGTCTATCCCATAGAATTTCATACTTTCCGCGAGAATTTCCTCGGGATTGTTCCCGAAAATATCCAGCTTTTCCGCCTTTATCAGAACGGTTTCCGCAATCCCAAAATAATCCTCGGCAAGCGCTTTCAGATAATCAAAGCTGAACCGCCCGTCATAATCCCCGCCCGCTGTCGTGACGTAGTACAGCTTCCTCGCCTTGCAAAGCCCTTTCGGAGCGCCGTTTTCATCATATTTCGACACAATTCCTGTGACGTAGATATTCTCGATGTAGATTTTCAGCACTGACGGAAACGACAAATCCCAGAACGGCGCTGCAATTACAATCGTATCTGCGCCGGCAAACTGCTTCGCGTACCTGAAAATATCATCGGAAAAATCGCCCCGTTCAACCAGCGCCGTGCGATAATCAAGCCGCTCTCTGTCAAGCGGGACAAGCCCTTCCTTTTCCGGATTAACCTCTACAAACTCGCCGAGCTTTTCGAGCAGCTTTCCTGCAAGTCTTTCTGTGCGTGAGTTTTCGCGCGGACAGCAATTTACAAACAGTATCATTTCATTCTCCCCCAAAAAATTTTTCAATTCAACTATAACACATTCGGCAAAAAAATTCAAGAAAAATCAGCCGCCCGAGTTTTCCTGAGCGGCTGTTTGATTTGAAATAAACACGCTTTCTCACTTGTTTTCCCAGGTTACGAGGGAAATGAGGTCTGCGGCGGCGGTATCGAGGCGGTCTGCGGTATCGCTTGCCGTGGCTGAAACTGCGGAGTTTCTCTGGGCAATCTCGCTTATGTCGTCCATACCGTTCTTTGCCTCGTCAACAGCGTCTGCCTGCTTCGCGGAAGCAGCGGAAATCGCGTCGATAAGCTCGATATTCTTCTCGATATCGACTTTCATATTCTGAAGCTCATCAGCGGCAGCCTGCGCTGTCACATTGCCGTTTTCAACTGCTTCGAGCGTCTGTGCGATAAGCTCGTTTGTGCTTTGTGCAGCCTCGCTGCTCTTTGTTGCAAGGTTTCTTACCTCGTCGGCAACAACCGCAAAGCCTTTTCCTGCAACACCTGCTCTTGCCGCTTCGATTGAAGCGTTGAGCGCGAGAATGTTAGTCTGGAACGCGATGTCGTCGATTGTCTTGACAATTTTCTCGATTTCCTGCGAGCAGTCGGTGATTTTCACCATTGCGTCCTTAACGCTGTTCATCTTTTCAACGCTTACGTTAAGCTGTTCACCCGCGGACTTCGAGAAATTGCTTGCCTTTTCTGCGGCGGCAGCGTTTTCGCGTACATCGTTTGAAATCGTGTGGAATGTGTCGCTGAGCTGTTTTACGGTATCAGCCTGCTGCGAGGAGCCGTCGGAAATTCGTCTGGAAACGTCCTTCATCTCAACGGACAAGCTGTTGATATTTTGCGAGGTGCCGGCAACATTTCCGATAAGTCCCTGCATTTTCACGTTGAGCTGCTCGGTTTCGCGGATTTTCTCGTCGATACCGTCAAGCAGAGCGTTGAAGCCGTTGCTGAGCGCGTCGATTTCAGCGCAGTTTCTCACGTTCACGCGTTCGCTGTCGTTGCCGTTTGAAATCTCGTCAATCTTGGAAACAAAGCTTCCGAGCGCGTTTACAACGTCCTTGTTTACGCTTCTCATAACGATAAACGCAAGCGACAGAATTACAATCAGCGCAATCAGCATAATAATCGCGGTTGAAAAGAGCGCGTTTGTGATGGACTCTTCCGAGGGAACAAGTGCACCGATATAATAATCATCTGTCTGAGAAACGCTCACAAGCATTGCTCTTCCGTTTACGGTAGCACGGGTGATTGAGTTTTCGTTCATCGCAAGCAGCCCGTCGTTCAAGCCGATTTCGCTTGCCGCTTTGCCGATAAGCGCTTCGTCATAGAATGCCGCGAGCGTTTTGTCGGACTTGTTTACAGCGAACATTGTGCCGTTTTTGCCGACGGTTATGCTCTTGAGCACAGCGTCAATCTGGTTTGCTTTGAGCGCGTCCGAGAGCTTTTTCGGCTCCATACCGATTTGAACAATGCCCGGCTTGTCGCGTCTGCCAACGCTTATGTACTGGAAGAGAATGCCCTCTGCACCGTTAAGCTGAGGCTCTTGGGCAAGCTCGAAATTCTTGTCCTGAAGCGCCGGTAAAAACGGCTTTGTCTGTTCCGAGGAATTGAAATCAAAGTCGATATAACCCGGAATTGTTGTCCATTTTATCAGACCGTTTTCGTTGGTGACGTGCAGCTCGTCAACTTTAAGCTCGTCCCTGATTTGAATGAGCTTGTCGCTGCTTTCGAGAATGGACGGATTGAGTTCAATCATCTCAGCGAAAGCGCGTGTTTTTGCGAGATACTCCTCGCTCATATCCTCGGTAACCTGTGCGATTTCCGATTTGCTTGCCGCAATCTTTGACTTTGCGTCGGAAATTCGCATAAGCGCGGTTTCCTTGGTGGTGTTGTCGGCGAAAAACGCTTGAATTAAAAAGCACAGACCTGCCATTATAACAAGTGAAATAACCGTGCTTCTTATGATTTTTTTCAACAGAATTTGCTTGATACTTTTCATTTCCCTACTCCTTTGCCAAGCATTTTGCGACAAAATTTGCAATAAGTTGCCATATATCGATATGATTATACCATAAATGTCCTAACAATTCAATAGGGTTTTATCAACTTTTGGTTAGCATTATGCCAAAATCCGATTAACCGTTTTTGAGCAATAGCATAATATTATTCTGTTTTGTACTTTTCAACCGTTTCCGCGAGATTTGTACCCATTGCGGAAAGCTCCTCGCCGGAAGCTGCGCTTTCCTCGGCGGTTGCGGTTGTGCTCTGCATTCCCGCTTCGATTTTGGTCATATTTTCGTTGATGAACATAATCGAGTTCTTCTGCTCGACCGCCGCAGAATTTATCTGCGCGATTTCATCGGTAACGCGGCTTATATCCTCGACAATTCTGTTCATTCCGTCATACGCCTTTGTTGCGATAACCGTGCCGTTGTTTACCGCGTCAAGCGAGTCCTTGATAAGCTCTTCGGTGTTCTGAACGGCGCTCTGGCTCTTCGCGGCAAGCGCGCTTACCTCGCTTGCAACAACCGAGAAGCCCTTGCCCGCCTCGCCCGCTCTTGCCGCTTCGATAGACGCGTTGAGCGAGAGAATGTTCGTTTGGAACGCGATGTCGCTGATAGTCTGAATGATGTTGCTGATAGCGTAGGACTTGTCCTTGATGTTCTCGACAGCCGCAAGCATTTCCTTCATCAGCTCGCCGCCCGTCTTTGCGTTTTCATTTGTCTGAAGCGTGAGCTCGGAAACACGCTCGGAAATCTGCGCGGTGCTTTCCGCCTGCTCGTTGATTTTGGCAACGGTTTCAGAGATATCGGAAATCGCCTTTGACTCCTCGAGAGCGGTTTCTGAGAGCGACTGCGCTCCCGCGGCAACCTGTTTTGCGCCCTCGCGCATACTTGAAATGCCGTCCTTGAGTCCCGAGAACGCGCCGTTCAGGGCTGTCGAAATCTTATCGAGCGACTCGCCGATTTCAACGAAATCTCCCTCATACTGAACGTTTGAGCGCGCCGTGAGGTCTCCGCTTGCAAGCGCCCCGAGCACCTCGCGGATATCGTTTATGTACAGGCGAAGCGTTTCAACCGTCCTGCACATCGAGTCGGACAGAATGTAGGTTTCATCGTTGGGAGAGTCGTTGATAAACTCGGTCGTGACATCGCCCTCGGAGAGCTTACGCAGACGCTCGGTGTTCTTTGCCACGGGCTTTGCGATTTTGTTTGCAACCCCGATTGAAATGAAAATTCCCAGAATAGTGAGCGCAACCGCAACCGCCAAGCCGATTACGATAGAAATGATGATGTTTCTGGTAACGCCCGAACAATTCTGACAAACCGCGATTTTCCAGCCGTCCGAATCGGGAACGGTTTCAAATGCAGCGAGATATTCAACGCCGTTTATCGAATAGCTGAAAAAGCCGTCATCCTTGCTCAGCATCTCGTTTGCGAGATTGTTATAATCCTTGTGTTCCTCATCGGTGAAGTTCACGAGGTTCATCACGATATCGTTATCGGACGAAGCGACAACCTGTCCGTATTTATCCAAAACATAAATGCTGCTTCCTTCGGTGAGCGCGGACGTATCAAAGCTCTTCGAGAAATAAAGCGTGTCGATGCTTCCGTAGATGACATACTGCGTGCCGTTATGGGTGAAAACGGGGCTTGCCATCATCGTGGTGACGCTGTTGTCGGTAAGTCTGATTACGGGCGCGGAAATCGCGTATTTCCCCTGCATAGCAAGCTGGAAATACTCGCGTTTCGATATATCCGTATCGTTATAGGTTTTTCCGTCCGCGTAGGACACGGAGAAATCCTTGAAAATCGACGTAGAAGCAAGCTCTGCGAGAATTTGCTTTCTCTGCGCCATCGGAAGCGTGTCATCGAGAATATCAGTGTTTTGCTCAACGGACTTGAGGTTAAGCTGAAGATTTTCGATGTTTTCGCGGAACATCTGACAATAAGCTGTCGAAAGGCTGTCCGCCTGACTGCGATAGCTGCTGTTGTACGCGTTGAAAATCAAAATCACATTCGCCACAAGAAGCGAAACAACCACGACCACAACGTTCAAAATCGCCAAGCGCAAAACTCGATTTTTTATTGAAGTTTTCTTTCCCATAACCAAATCCCCCTTATTTTTTTCACCGGATTTAATTATAGCACATTTATCCAAAAAAATCAACATATTTTAATATCTTTGTAAAATTTTAACGAACACCAATCCTAATAAGTGCATATTATGCACAAAGAGGGGGCGAAAAAATGCTTATAGAAACGGAGTACAACAGGAGAGCGGCGGTGAGGTACGCGCTGACTTGGGCGTATGCGCGAAACCCGAGATTTTACGACTTCAACGATATCGGCGGCGACTGCACAAATTTCGTTTCGCAGTGCCTTTACGCAGGGTGCGGCGTGATGAATTACGCTCGGGAGAACGGCTGGTTTTACATCAATTCCGACAACCGCGCGCCTTCTTGGACAGGCGTGAATTTTCTCCGCGAATTTCTCCTTGAAAACAAGGGCGCTGCGGTTTACGGAGAAGAAGTGCCGCTCTCGGAAATCAGGCGCGGCGATGTAATTCAGCTGATAAACAGCGAAGGCAGATTTTACCACACGGTTTTCGTGTCCGCGGTGCTTTCTCCCGTCACTCCCGAAAACGTTTTCGTCTGCGCTCACTCCGACGACGCGCGCAACCGCCGCCTTTCCACTTACGGCTATTATGAGCTGTTCCCGATACATATAATCGGCGCGAGAAGAGAGTTTTTTTGAGTTGAGGTGCTGTTATGTTTATTTACACGGTGCAAAGCGGCGACACGCTGGGCGGGATTTCGAGAATGTTCGGTGTGCCCGTCAACAAAATCGCTTCCGACAACACGCTTTTAAATCCCGCAAGGCTTGCTGTCGGGCAAAGTCTTGTCATAATGTCGAACGAGCGGCGTTATACTCTGCGCGAGGGACAGACGCTTTTTTCGATTGCAAGCGAATTCGGCGTGCAGCTTGAACCTCTGCTTGCGGCAAACCCCGAGCTTACCCCCATTTCGCTGCGTGTGGGCGAAACTATCGTTATCCCGCAGACGCGCGATTTCACCCGCCGTCCCGCGCTGATAAACGGCTACGCCTATCCCACGATAACCGCCGACTCGCTTGACTGCGCGATTTCATTTCTGACGTTTTTGAGCCCGTTTTCCTACTCGCTTACCACGGACGGCGAGCTTATCGCACCGCGCGGCGAGGACTTGGTTTTGCGCTCTCTGAGAAGCGCGGTGATGCCGCTGATGACCGTCACAAACATCTTTGACGGCACTTTTTCAACCGAGGTGCTGACGGCAATCCTGAATGACGCGGACGCGCGCGAGCGGCTGATTTCATCGATTTTGTTCGAGCTTGACAGCAAGGGCTATTTCGGCGTAAATCTTGATATGGAATACATCGCGCCCGATGACCGCGAGAGCTACAACGCGTTTCTCGGGGAACTGTCCGAGCGGCTTCACGACGGCGGGTACGTCTTGGCAACGGCGGTTGCTCCCAAATACTCCGCCGACCAACAGGGTATCCTGTACGAAAGCCACGACTACGCGGTGCAGGGAAGATACGCGGATTACGTTATAATAATGACGTATGAGTGGGGCTATACGTTCAGCTCGCCGATGTCGGTTCAGCCGATTGAAGAGGTAAGAAAAGTGCTTTCTTATGCGATTTCGGAGATACCGTCCGAGAAAATCCTGATGGGAATGCCAAACTATGGATACGACTGGACTTTGCCGTATATGAGAGGCACGGCGGCGCAGAGTATCGGTTTTGCGGCGGCAACAGAGCTTGCGGGAAGAACGGGCGCGGAGATTATGTACGATGAGCGCACGCAGACGCCTTATTTCAACTACACCGAAAACGATGTGCGGCACGTTGTGTGGTTTGACGACCCGAGAAGCATTTCGGCGAAGCTGCGGCTGGTCGATGAGTTCAACCTCGCGGGAGCAAGCTGGTGGACGATAAACCGCTGCTACACGCCCGCGTGGCTGATTGCACAAAACTACTTCGAGATAATCAAATTCTAGTTTTCCTCCTAAACGAAATTTCCCCGAGAATATCGGGGATTTTTTTCACAAAATCTTCCACAAAGTCGGCTTTTGCATATCGCGGAACATATCAATCTGCGCTTCTGCACGGTCGCAGGCGGCGTACAGCTCGTCGTCGCCCTCCTGCGCGAAGGAGTGGATTTCCGCCATTGAGGAGGTGATTTCAAGCGCGTGCCCGAGGTCGTTGACAAGGATTGCAAAATCGATGAATTTATTCCAGTCGTCAGAAAGCTCCTTTGCGATTTCCGCGGATTTTTCGGTGTCGCCGTCCTCAAAAGCCCGCTCAACCTCGTGGATTTTGTCCAGCATTTTCCCCGTGAAATCGTTCACCGCAAACACCGAGTACACGCACCCGAATGTCACCGCGCAAAGCAAAATTACGCTTATCACAATTCGTTTCATCGCTTACTCCTTTTCGATAATCCCGTATTTCCCGTTCTTGTCCGCGGTCATCAAAAACACGCGCTTCTCCGACACGTTTTCCTCGCGAAGCGTTTTCGTGAGCCACTGCTCGCCGAGCCCGAGAAGCCGCATTTGCTCGTTGTCGCGAATTCCGTCGCGGATAATCACGGACGGCGGATTTTCAGTTGAGCCGCCCGCGCTCACGTCCTGCTTTTCGGCGGGCTGAAAATCTTTTTTGAGGAGAAAATTGATTTTGCCGGTGGTTTCGACAATCGCGTAGTGAATTTGACTTACATCAAAAATCTGCTGATTTCGCATCGATTCCATCAAATCGTCAACCGTGTAGCGAAGCCGGTTCATCTCTTTTTGAAGGATTTTTCCCTCGCTGATGATAATTCGCGGGCTGCCGATAATCAGCTTTCGCATTCGCGGGCTTTTCAGCATAAATCCCGACATAATCACGTCCAGACACACCAGCGTTAAAATGGGAACAATTCCCATAATCATCGGCACGCTGCTGTCCTCAACGGGAATTGCCGCGATGTTTGAAATCAGAATTGTCACGACAAGCTCGGACGGCTGAAGCTCACCGAGCTGCCTTTTTCCCATAAGCCGAAGCGAAAAGGTTATCACAATGTACAAAATAACCGCGCGGATAAGAACGATTGCCATAAAAAAAACCTCTTTTAAACTGTTTCTTATATTATTCTGCACGTTTTGAAAAATATTCTATTGCAATTTTGGCAAGTTTATGTTATAATAGGAATGTTGAAAAAATTCTGCCAAAGGATTGAGATATGAAAATAGGAGTATCAACCGCGTCCTTGTACCCGCTGCACGTTGAGGACGCTTTCGGGACGCTGTGCAAGCTCGGGGTGAAAACCGCCGAGATTTTCGCAAACAGCACCGCCGAGGGACAAGAGCCGATTGTTTCGGAAATCCTCAGAATGCGCGACAAAAACAACGTCCGCATAACCTCGTTTCACCCGTTTTCTTCACCGATGGAAAGCGTGTTTCTCTTCTCGGATTACGACCGCAGAATTGACGAAATGATGACGCTTTACCGCGGTTTTTTCGGGAGTATGAACAAGCTCGGTGCAAAGATTTTCGTGCTTCACGGCGCGATTTCAAGCTCAAAATGTGCCCCCGCGCACTATATGAAGCAGTTTGCGATGCTGTCCGAGGCGGGACGGGAGTTCGGAATTACCGTGGCTCAGGAGAACGTGAGCTATTGTATGAGCGGAAATCTTGAGTTCCTGAAAAAAATGAAGCGCGATATTCCCGAAGCGGCACGGTTTGTTCTCGATTTGAAACAGGCTCGCAGAAGCGGCGAAAACCCGCTCGATTATATAAAAGAGCTCGGCGAAAGCGTTGTACATTGCCACATAAGCGACGCCGATGAAAACCGCGACTGTCTTGCCGTGGGAGCGGGAAAATTCGACTTTGAAACGCTGCTCAAGGCGTTTGCGGACAAGGGCTACGGCGGCGCGCTGATTGTCGAGCTGTACCGCAGAGATTACGGCGAATTTTCCGAGTTAAAGCAAAGCGCGGACAACCTCGCGCAGCTTTGTGAAAAGCTCGGGATAAAATATACTTTGTAAAAAATTACGGAAGGTGACATTTATGAAACTTGACAAGCTTATCGGAGACCGCTTCAAAGAGCGCCCCTCGGACTGCCAAATCGACAGCCACGCGCTGATGACGAGAGGCGGCTATATGAAGTACGTTGCAAACGGAATTTACTCCTCGTTCCCTCCGCTCAAGCGCATTACCAAGAAGATTGAAAACATTATCCGCGAGGAAATGGACGCGGTTGACGGGCAGGAGGTTTCGTTCCCTGTGGTAATGCCCGCTTCGCTTTGGCAGGAGAGCGGACGTTACGAGAGCATCGGCTCGGAGCTGCTTCGCTTCACAGACCGAAACAAGCAGCCGATGGTGCTCGGAATGACGCACGAGGAAGCGGCTGTACAGCTTGTGCGCGAGTATGCGAACAGCTACACGAAATACCCGTTTATGATTTATCAGATACAGACGAAATTCCGCGATGAAGCAAGACCGCGCGGCGGCTTAATTCGCGTGCGCGAGTTCACGATGAAGGACGCGTACTCTTTCCACACCTCTCAGGAGGACTTGGAGGAATACTACGTTCGCGTTCACAAGGCGTATGAGAGAATTTACGCGCGCTGCGGTGTGCCTCAGGTGATTTCGGTCAAGTCGGACAGCGGTATGATGGGCGGAAGCGTTTCGCACGAATTTATGCTGCTCACCCCTATCGGCGAGGACAGCATTGCCGTTTGCAAGCACTGCGGCTACACGGCGAACGTTGAAGCTGCGAAATCCGTTATCGAGAACGAGCGCGACGCTGTTTCCGAGGAGCTGAAAGAGGTTCACACGCCCGATATCCACACGATTGAGGATATCTGCGAGTTCCTCAAAATGCCGCTGCAAAAGAGCTGCAAGGCGGTTGTTTATCAGAAAAATCACGACGACAGCTTTGTGGTGATTTTCATTCGCGGCGACCTCGACATCAACGAAACCAAGGTCACAAACTTCCTCGGCTGCGACATTCACCCCGCGGTAATCACCGAAGAATGCGGGCTGAACGCGGGATATATCGGTCCCGTGAACCTCAAAATCAACGGTGATTTCACCGTGCTTTACGACAACTCCCTCGAAAACACGAACAACCTTTCGTGCGGCGCAAACAAGGACGAATATCACCTCACGGGGCTTGATATGAGCCGCGATGTGCCGAACGCGGAATATCACGATTTCGCGAAAATCGCAGACGGCGGAATTTGCCCCGAGTGCAGCGAAAAGGCAATTTCGATTTCGAGAGGAATTGAGGTTGGTAACATCTTCCAGCTCGGCAGAAAGTACTCGAAATCAATGGGAATGACCTATCTCGACAAGGACGGCAACGTGCAGATACCCATAATGGGCTGCTACGGAATAGGCGTGGGACGGCTTGCAGCTTCGGTTTGCGAGGTTTGCCACGATGATTTCGGTCCGATTTGGCCTATGGCGATTGCGCCGTGGCAGGTTCATCTCTGCGCGGTGCGTTCCGATGACGAAAAGGTAAAGGCGGCTGCGGACAAGCTCTACGAGGACTTGCAGAACGCGGGAGTTGAGGTTATCTACGACGACAGAAACGTCAGAGCGGGAGTTATGTTCTCGGACGCGGATTTGCTCGGAGTGCCGCTTCGCGTTGTCGTAAGCCCGAGAAATCTCGACGAGGGCGTGTTTGAGCTAACCTCGCGCGACAAGTCAATTTCCGAGAAAATCAAGCCCGAGACCGCACTTGAGCGCATTCGCGAGCTTATCGGGCAAATGCTGAAAGGATAACGAATGAATTACGATGAAAAAGCGCTTCTGAAGCAGCTTGACAAGCTGTACGATGAGGACAGCTTCGCTGAAATTGAAGAGGAAATCAGAAAACTGCCGAAAACAGAGCTGAGCCTTGAGCTGCGGTTTAGGCTGATAAGCGCGCTGAACAATCAGAGAAAGCTTGAGGAAGCGCTCGCGGAGCTCAAGGAAACCGAGCCGCTTTGCTTGACGGACGCCGAGAAAGCGCGTTTTTGGTACAACACGGGCTACGCGCACTATATGAACGACCACGAAATGACGGCTTCGCACTGCTTTAAGAGAGCGCTCGAGCTTGACCCTGAGGACAAGGCGGGCTTGGATTTGAAGGCGATTATCGAGGAGTGCGACGGGTATATTTCCCGAGATTTGATGGAGCTCAAGGGCTTTTGCAGAGCCGCCGTCGAGGCAATTCACGCGCGCTGCGGGGAGGTTGCCGAAAAGGACAGAGAGGAGCTTTCCGAGCCCGAATTCACGATTTTTCTCGGGTATCTCTCGGGAATTCGCAAGCCCATTGGTTTGGAAAAACCGCTGCTTTTCGATGACGTTGTGAAAA
>CAMEQX010000019.1 GCA_945933905.1 uncultured Clostridia bacterium | reverse complement strand
GAATTGTGTGTATGTGCGACAAGCCTGTTCCTATCGATGAGATGAACACCTTTATCCCGAGCAACCTCATATAATAAGATGAACACCTGTCGTATCTGAACCTATAGTTCGGACAACGGCAGGTGTTTGGTTTAGAAACTATTCTACGGCCGGTGCGACCTACAGCGTATTTCGCCTCTGGATTATTCTAGGGGCGATTTTTGTGCCCGAAGCTAACGAATCTATAAAATCACAATTCCACACCAGCGTGACGCTGGACCCTATTTCGCCCTTAGATTGTTCTAGGGGTGAATTTTTATGCCCGAAGATGACTGGACACTTGTCGAAATCTGAACCCCTAAGGTTCGGACAACGACAGGTGTTTTGTTATAATTCCTCTTACAATGCGGTTTTACGGTTGCTTTATCTTGATTTCAAAATGGACACCAAATCCAAAACAGATCAAAATTGGATACTAAACATTAAAAAGGGCGGAATCCGAACCACCAGAGTTCGATTTGAAATAGTGTAAATCCGCATAATACCAAGGAATGATAAAGCGATGTCCACTTTCTCAGTGTCACTTTTGACGTTCGCGGTACTCGGTCTCTTTCCTTAAAGGCGTTTTGTAACCATTTTTGGCGTGAGGACGTTTCTCGTTGTAAAATAGGATATAGTTGTCGATAGCCGTTCTGAGTTCTTTCTCGGAACGGTATTTTGTTCTGTAAAGTTCTTCGCGCTTCAGCGAGGAAAAGAATGATTCCATAACTGAATTATCATAGGGTAAATATGCTCGTGAAAATGATTGTGTCACTTTTAACGATTTAAGAAAATCGCCAAATGACTTGGAACGGTAGTTACTGCCACGATCTGTATGAAATATCAAGCTATCCGTTGGATGCCTAAGCTCATGGGCTGCTTTAAATGTACTTTTTATCAATTGAGTACTGTTTTTGAGCCCGACTTTGTAACCAACAATCACTCGGGCATACAAATCAATAATGGCACAAATATAAATATTCTTGTCTTTCCAACGAAAATATGTAACATCGCTGACCCAAACCTCGTTCGGCTTAGAAACACTAAATTGTTGATTAAGATGATTTCTGAATTTCCGTTGTTCCTTGTCATAAATTGACTTGGCGTCTTGACGAATGCTTATCAAACCCATATCGCGCATCAGTTTCCTGACGGTTTTTTCGCTGGTTCGGTAACCCTGCTCCTTTAGCACGGCTGTAATTTTTGCAGCTCCGAAGATTTGGTTGTTCTCGTCATAGATTTCTTGGATTTTTACGCGTAGCTCCTCTTGTCTCTTTGAATACCATGTGTTATCACGTTTGTTTCGCAGAATGTAGTTGTAAAAGGTTCCACGAGGCACTTTCAATGCTTCACACAAAATATGAACGCTGTATTTTCCGTATAGCCGCTCTAATGCGGATAACTTCTCACTTAATGGAGAATTGACCGTACAATTAACGTTCTGTAAGATTTGGATAATTCCATTTAGTCGCTTAACCTTGTTTTCAAGTCGGGTTAATCTCGATTTTGTGAGATTCCGGGAAACATTATCCTGTTCCTTGAGCCATTTGTAAACAGTGCTTCTAGATATTGAAAGAGATTCGGCAACTTTGGCTGCGGGAGTACCTGACTTATAAAGGTCTATTGCCTCTTGCTTGACTGTGTCGGAATATCTGTTCATAGTGAGAGCTCCTTTTTATTTTATTATAGAACGGAGCATGGTTTTTTGCAAGCTTTTGCTTTGAGCAGATATGAATTACAATGTATTGTAGAAAGTAAGGACGCTGAAACCTGATTAATTTGCAATATTTCAAAAATATTTTTCCCTTATAACGAACAAGAACCGCATTATGATGCGGCTCTTGCTTATATCTCCGAGAAAACTGTATAAATTGGTCGACATTTACCTGATTGAGCATACCAATTGCTTTTTTTACAACAAACTAGATGCTCCGGGATTTGGCGGGGTTATGAAAAGAGCTTTTGGGTTTTTAGTCTAAATTACTGTAACGTTCATCGATGTCCGTTAATATTTTATGAAGCACTTCTTTTTCGTACGGAACAACCATATTTCGATATTTTGAATAATACAATGTTTCTGCAATCAGGTATGTAGCGATTATTATTCCGAACGGTACAAGCATTGCAAAACAAAAGAGCAATAATACAATTGGGAGCATTAATACTGATACAATAGGAGGAACATTATCGAACATTGCAATTATTGATTTACACAAGCCAATAACATTTTCCCAATATAACGATCCATCTATAAATGCTATCATGGGTATGAATGAAATGGTTCTGCGCGAGAGCAAAGACCAAACGATAAGGGATTATGCGGTCAATATTCAGAGTGCAAGCAAGACTCTGCTGTCACTCATAAATGATATCCTCGACTTTTCCAAGATAGAAGCCGGAAAAATGGAGATAATCCCTGTAACCTATGATACGGTGCTTTTCCTGAATGATGTTATAAATATGATTGACATCAAGGCAAAGCAAAAGCAGCTTGATTTCCGTGTTGATATCGACAACTCTATTCCGGCTATGCTATACGGTGACGAGGTCAGAAACCGTCAGGTAATTGTAAATCTGCTGAACAATGCGGTAAAATACACAAAACAGGGCTATATAAAGCTCAGCGTATCCGCTATCCGCGAAGCAGACGGCGTCACTCTGAGAATTCAGGTATCCGACAGCGGCATCGGCATAAAGGAAGATGACCTGAACAAGCTGTTTGAAGGTTTCCAGCGACTTGACCTGGAGAAGAACCGCAACATCGAGGGCACAGGACTTGGTCTTGCCATAACCCACAAACTTGTGGAGCAGATGAACGGACGTATGGAAGTTTCAAGCATATACGGTCAGGGTTCGGTATTTACGGTATATCTTCCCCAAAAAGTACGTGATGAAAAGCCTGTTGGTGATTTCAGGCAGCATCTTGAGGCTGTGGCGAAAAATCAGACCGAATACAAGGAAAGCTTCATCGCTCCCGATGTAAAGGTTCTTGTTGTTGATGATAATGAAATGAATCTGGCGGTCGTTAAGGCACTTCTGAAAAAGACTCAGGTTCAGGTTACCGTATGTATGAGCGGAAAAGATTGTCTTGAAATTGCCGCGAAAGAGTCCTTTGACATTATCCTTCTTGACCATATGATGCCCGAAATGGACGGAATCGAAACCCTGCACAGATTAAAGACCGGTGAGAACAAATGCAGCGGTGTGCCTGTAATTGCGCTGACCGCAAATGCTATTGTCGGAGCAAAGGCAGAGTACATCAATGCAGGCTTTTCGGATTATCTTTCCAAGCCCATCGATGGTGGAGCGCTTGAAAAGATGCTGTTCAAGTATATCCCGAAAAGCAAGCTGAAAAGCGGCACAAACGAGAATTTCGCACCTTCTCCCGAAGTCATAACGGAAAAGGAGGAAACAGGTTCCTGCATCAACCGTAAATTAGGATTGGAGCACTGCGGGGATGACGAGAGTTTATATCGGGAGACGCTGCAACTGTTCATCGAAATTTATGACGAAAAACTTATCAGTACAAATGAATTACTTGCTTGTGAGGATTGGGAAAACTATATAGTATATGTTCACGGACTAAAATCCTCCGCATTAACAATCGGAGCAGAATCCCTGTCTGCCGATGCAAGAAAGCTTGAATATGCAGGCAAGGATATCAAGGCGGGAAAGAATACCGAAGAAAATATTGCCTTCATCAAGGAACATAACGACAGAGTTATGGATTCGTTAAAAACAGTCGTACTTGAAGCCCGTAAGATGCTCAACAAATAATTCCAACAACCAATCATTTAAATTATTATCTAAAAATCTATTTTGTCACATAATAGAAAAGAACCGCGTTGTTATGCGGTTCTTTCATTTATATCCCAGTATTTGCCGGAAAAATCAGTCGGGGAATATTCGGTTAAGGTGCGTTTCGCCTCTTAAGTCAGCGTTATGTTCGCGAAGTTATTGAGATATTCAATCGTGTTCTCCATCCAATCCTCAATAAAAATGTTGTAATTGATATGATTGATATAGTGAGTGATATTGTTTTGGGCAATAACTTCGACCCCGCACGTATAATTAGTTTCGCTGTTCCAATAAAGCTCGAAATTCATCTTCTCGCTGTCCTTGCGAACTGCCTCGAGGAAGCGATTTACGTCAAATTCGGACGGCTTGAGATGCACCTCGTTTGTGGTTTCAAATGCGTAATTGTCGATGTTTTTCAATTCCTTAACCACAATTTGTACAACCTCTGAGTCCGGTTCTTTCAAGGCATTCTCCAACATTCCGCATTTTTCATCGTACCAGTTTTTGGG
Source organism: uncultured Clostridia bacterium (assembly GCA_945933905.1). Classification (GTDB taxonomy): domain Bacteria; phylum Bacillota; class Clostridia; order Oscillospirales; family Ruminococcaceae; genus CAG-115. The sequence continues at coordinate 6,760 of CAMEQX010000019.1, read as the reverse complement.
AGTGACAATTTGGTTCATCAGCTCGGAATAAAGCTCGGGTGAAATCCAATAGCCACGGCGGACTTCCTCGCCGCTTGTGAGAAGATAATTCAGCGTGATAACATAGTCCGAGGTGTCCTCCGTGCGATATTTCGGAACTTTTTTGTGAAGCTCGGTTATTTCGGCGATTTTGTCTTTGTCAGTAGTTATGTCGATACCGAATGCGTAGCTTTTGTAGGGATTTTTACCTTGGTCAGTGAAAAGATGAACCTCTGCGCTTACAACCTGCTCGGGTGCGGGCACAAACTCCGCTTTTCCGAAGCCGTTTGAGAACACAAACACCGCCGTTATTCCCGCGCATACGAGAACGCTTCCCGCCCATTTTGCCACGGTTATGTGGAACTTGCGGAACGCTTTTCCGCTGATGAGTTCAAGGATAACGTACACGATAAACGTTGAGATAAGCAGTCCCATAATCCACGCAACCGTGTCGCTTTGCGTAGCTTGCTGCCTGCTTTTTGCAAGCGGCGATAAAACCATATTCCACATCGGAAGCGACATCGCCAAAACCACAATCCCCGGTATAATAACCGACATTCCCTTGAAAACATACGCGTTTCCAACGCGCTCTGTTCTGCGGAATTTTATCAGGAAATACGCTCCCACAAAGAAAATTATCGTGAAAACAATCGCCGTTATCAGATTTTCTGAGTGGAAAATCGGGAGAGTTTCACCGGTGACGCCGGCACCGAAATCAACGCCCCAGAAGAAATTTATGCTTTCGGTTATCGATATTGCCAGCATTCCTATGGGTGAAGTCGCGGTTGCGGGGTAATACAGCGTATTTCCGTAGTTTTCCGAGCCGTAGGTGTTGTTGTCTATGATGAAAAGCACAAGCGCGTGGATTATCGGAACAGCGATATTTATGAGCACGGGGAAAACCGCCGCAACCGCTTTTCTGCCGCTTGTAGAAATCATAAGCAGACTGAACGCAATCTGCATAAAGCACGCGAAAAGTCCCACGAACATACACTGCAAGACAATCGAAGAAACCGTTTCGACTAATTCGATGTTTGTCGCGTCTTTTGCGCCTAAAAATACTTTTGCTTTCTCGGAAATCACGTTTGTGGAAATCACGCCGATTATAACCGAGATAAAATGCGGGACAATGCTTGTCGTGAAAACCGCCGCCAAGTCCGCGAAAAAGCGCGTGTTGTGGTTCACGGGGAGCGCGTAGTCCATATCAACGGCGTTTTTGTTGTAAAGATAACGGAACGAGCGAAGCGTTGTCACGAACGTGAAAACGAACATTCCCACAAGGCAGATTGCGCCGATGACAATGCTCATTTCCGCAAGGGATTGCGCCATATTTGCCGCGTTCATCGCATTTTGAATTTCCGGTGTTAAAATGTCCCCCAACTTGTTTAGTTCGAAAACTTTGATATCCGCGTCAAGCCACATATTCACGAAAATTGCAACGAGCGGATAGCTCAACAGCGCGAAAATTCCCGTCATTATCATCTGCGGGCGCAGGAAGCGCAGCTTTGTGAGAAAATACGGCAAAAACTTGTAAAACGGCTTGTTTTGCAGATTAACCGAGCTTTGAGCTGTCATATCCAAGCACCTCCATTTCATAAATAAATATCTCCTCGAGCGAAAGCGGAACTTCATCGTACAGCTTCGGCGAGAGTTTTTCGACAGCCGCGCGAACCTCCTCGCGCTCTCCGCGGACAATCAGGTGAGTTATGCTGCCGATGTTTTCGATATGCAAAACGTCAATTCCCGCAAAGCTCTCTTTGGTGACGGGCGCGTCAAACGCCGTTTGTATCTTGAACACGTTTCCTTTCACGCTGTCAAGCTCGCGGTCAAACACAACCTTTCCCGCGTGGAGCAGCCCAACTCTGTCGCAAAATTCGTCGATTTCGCCGAGATTGTGTGAGCTGAAAATCACCGTAAGTCCCGTGTCCATCATCGCGTCAATCAGCATTTGCTTCACGATTATACGCATTGTCGGGTCAAGACCGTCAAACGCTTCGTCAAGGAACAAATACGGCGTTTTGCAGGCAATTCCGCAGATTACGACCGCCTGCCGCTTCATTCCCTTCGAGAACGTGCTCAGGCGCTTTTTGAGCGGCAAATTCAGCGTTGAATACAACTTTTGCCACAGTTCCTCGGAAAACGTCCCGTAAAACCGCTTGAAGTAGTTTTTCAAATCCGTGAGCGTCATATTGTTGAACTGCGCTGTTTCATCGTTGATGAAAAACACGCGCTCTTTCATCGCCGCGTTGTCGAAAACCACGTTTCCGTCAATCAGAACTTCTCCCGAAACAGGCTTGTAAATTCCCGACAACAGCCGCAAAAGCGTGGATTTTCCCGCGCCGTTTGAGCCGAGCAGTCCATAGGCGCAGCCCGCGGGTATCGTGATAGAAACACCGTCGAGCGCGTTTTTCTCGTCGAACTGCATAACCGCGTTCTTAATCTCAATCATCTGTTCCACCGTCCCTTTCCTCGCCTACGATTTTCTCCGCAAGCGATACTATTTCATCAAAACCAACCCCCGCCGAAAACGCTTCACGAAGCGATTTTTCGGCATTTCGCAGCGCTTCTTCCTTCACAGCCGCAGCCGTCTCCTTCCTGTCTGAAACATAGCTTCCCTTCGCGGGAATTGAGTAAATCAGCCCCGCCTGTTCAAGCTGCGCGTAGGCTTTTTGAACCGTGTTCGGATTTATCCCGAACTGCTTGGCGACCTCTCGCACAGCCGGCAGCTTTTCATTCGGCGAAAGCTCTCCCGCCGACACAAGCCGCGAAATTCCGCGAAAAAGCTGCTCGTAAATCGGCGATTTCCCCTCAAAACGTATATTCAGCACATCTTCTCCTCCTTTCAAAAAACTGCACTATTTGTACTAACTGTATTATTCGTCTTAGTACAGTTATTATAACACGCGTTTTTTGATTTGTCAATAGTTTTTGCAAAAAAATTTGTTTAAGGCACAAAAAAGCTCCGAATACAGTCAAACTGCACTCGGAGCTTTATTTTGTTCAAGCGATTAAGGTTTGCTCATGCCCATCTGCTTTGTGGGGGCTTGCGTTTCCTTGGGCGGCATAGTCATTTTCTGATTTGTGGTGCCCATAAGCTCGTCTGCGGTAATTCTTGTCTTGGTTTCGGTTTGTGTTATTATCTGAAGCTCATCCGCTTCCTTCATCATTTCATCCAGTGCTTTTTCAAACCGTTTGTCGCGCTCGGCGTCTTTCCATAATTGCTCGGCTTCTTTGAAAGAAATTTTATCTTTCATAGCGTTCTCGATGAAGTTTTCTTTCTCTCGCGCGGCTTTATCAACTTCCGTGGGCTTGTCAACCATTTCTTTGGTGTTTTCGGTAGCTTTTGCGGCTTTCTCGGCTTGAGCTTCCTCACGCATCGGCTTTTCGATAATATCATATTGATAAGCCTCCGAAAGCGTTGATCCGCTTTCTCTCAAGTAGCCAATAGCAGGAATATAGTTATTCAAATTGGTTCTGGTGCTCACGCCTTTGTCCATACGTTCCTGGTAGGCGTCGCTCATATCAAATACCGTGCCTTTTTCGTTGTTTGTGCCAAACTGAAGAAATTGTTTCGAGTTCTCGTCATAAAGAACGGTTTTCATATCGGGGTCGTTCGTGCAGAGAAAGCTTTTGTATGCAGCGTCGGCAAGGCTCTTATCTTCGGAGTTTGTTTTAAAACATAATCCCATATTATTCGCGGATAATTCTTCATTGTCAATAAGGTTGGCAACATAGTCCATTCCCCTTGTTTTCTCGTACAGATATTGCGCGCCGGCTTTTCCTTGTGCGGCGAGATTTATGCCTATAACATTTTTCTCGTCTCTGCTTTCCGCAAAATCGGGGCTTGCAAGAAAACCGAAATAATTGTCCAAATATGTTGTCTTAAAAGCGCCCGTTTCATTTGTAATATATTTGATAAACGCGCTGTATCTGTCGTGCAATGCTTCGTCTTCAGCGCTATTGTCATATGTATTTTTGACGAGGGAAGCTGATGTCTGCTCGATATCTTTTATTATTGTGCCTAATAATTGCAGCCTGCTGTATTTTTGCGCAAATTCCGTGTAGTTGTTGGGGTCGGGTATGTCGAGAGGTTCGAGCCTGAGTTTCTCAAAGCCGTCAATATAGAACTTCTCGATTTTTGCTCTTTGCTCGTTAAAATAAGCCTTATACTGATTTTGGGTTTCAGCGGCGTCTTTGTCAAGACCGTTTGACTTTGCGAAATCCTCAAGCGTCTTTGTACCCATATCCTTGATAAATTGCTTGCCTATCGTTTTGCGCAGCTCCGAGTTTTCGGGCGCAGTCAATTCGTCCAGAGAATGCCCCTGCGTCATTCCATAGAGCAAAACCACGGAAATACGCGTGTTTCTTCTGTCTATGGAAGGGTCTATAGAACTTATAGTATCGTTTTTAGCGTTTGACAGCTTAAAACATTTTCGTATGTTAATTCCGATAGCGTTATCAAGGGATAAACCCGGTCTTCGATTCTCGGGGATAAGGTCTGCGAAAAATTCCTCGTCCATTTTTTTCTTTAAATCCGAGTGCTTGACGCTTTCGGCTCTGCACTGCATAGAAATAGCGTGCCTTTGCGCTTTGGAAAGCATTTCGGACTTTTGGGGCGTTTTGACCTTGATATCATCGAGCTGTTTGTTTGCAAACTTCTCTTTGGCATCGTTCATTTCGTTCTTGAACCTGTCGCGTTCTTCCTGTTCGGGAGCGCTTTCCGCGAAAAACTCGGTGTAATCTCTCGGTTCATTGTTTGCCGCGATAATCTTTTCATCGGGTTTTGGCGACAACAATCCAATCGCTTCCAAAAGCCTGCGAAAAAAGTTTGTTGATTTTGCCGAAACTTTAACCTCCGTGTTTACGGGAACGGCCTCTTTTGCCGTTACAGCGCCATTTTCATCGATGCCGTACTTTATCACGTCGAGTTTTTTGCCCTCAAGAGCATTTGCAACTATCTGACATTTGATTGTTCCGCTTTTTGTTGCGTCAAGGGAACCGAAAAGTTCTTGATACTTGCTGCCGGTTTGATAAAAGTCAATGGGTTTCCCATCAATCATAATGCCTGTCGCAGGGTCAATTCCCGCCGATTTGAGCTTATTCAGCTCCTCCTCGGTGTAAATGCCCCTAATCATATCGTCGATGCATTTCGCGCCCCACTCAATTTCCTTCTCGGAAAGAGTTTTGTCGTTCACGTTTTTGGTAAACGTATCCGAATACACGTTGGCTTTAATGTCATCTTTGAGATTAAGATTTGCCATATCAATACCTCCGAAATTTTTCTTTCAACTGTATATACGCCCAAGTCCTGAAAATGTAACATTTTCCCGAAAAAATCCCGTTTATTCGACTTGGAACGAATTGTAGATAACACGGAACGGAAATTACCCAAAAAATGTAAAATCTTTTTCGGCTTTATTGCCTATTTTTGTACAGATTTACAAAATTTGTCGAAATATTACAGCAACTGTCCGAACGGACAGTAGATTTTGGGGAAGTTTTAATCTATAATATTATATAGATATGTGTATATTAGGATAAAGACGGATTTATTCTGATGTGAAAGCAGTGAGGTCGGAGTATGCAAGAGTATATATCGCCGCACAAAGCGCTGAAAAAGATACGCGCGTGCCGGTCTATCGGGAATGTTGTTTATATATACGGCGCAACAGGCTACGGCAAAACCGAGCTGGTTCGGCAGTTCCTCAAAAACAAGCCGTATTTCTATTCCTCGTGCGCGTAGATTTCGCAGGATTTCGCAGAAGTGACCGCTGACGCAAATTCCAAAAAAGCTCTGCCTGTTGTGATAGACGACCTGCATTTGCTCTTTAACGAGGAAAAGCGCCGCGAGGTGATTGAGCTCACCAAACGCGATGACATCTGGCTGATTTTGATTTCGCGCAGTAACGTGCCCGCTTGGTTGCGGGACGCGTATATCGAGCGCAACTTTATCCTCATCTCCGAGGAGGATTTGGGGCTCACCTGCGACGACATCAGCGAGTATTTCCGACACAAATACTTTGAGGTTTCCGAAAGCGAAATCAAGACTATTGTTGAACACAGCGAGGGCAACGGGTATATCGTGAAATACGCGCTGGTTGAGGCGCTGAACGGAAATTCCGTCACCGATGAGCAGGTTGAAAAAATTCGCGAGTCATATATTTCCTCGCTTACCGAAAAGGTGCTTCTTTGGCTTGAACCCGAGGTGAAGGAGCTTCTGATGAAGCTGTCGCTGGTGGAGAGCTTTGACATCGAGCTTGCAAAGGTGCTCACGGGCGACAAAAATGTCGGCAGGCTTATCGAGCGCGCTCTGGAAAGCGGCAATTTTATGCGGAAAAACGGCGAGAGCTACACACTTCGCAGGCCTATGCAGAAAGCGCTTTACGATGAACTTAAGCGCTGCTATTCGCACGAGCAGATAAACGGTTTTATCAGAAATATCGCGTTGTACTACGAGATGAGCGGCAACGAAATGAAGGCGCTCGAGTTTTACGCGAAGGGCAGCGATACCGACAAAATCCGCTATATGCTTGTGAGAAACGCGAAGATAAATCCCGAAATGGGATATTTCTACGAGATGCGCAAGTATTATCTGATGCTTTCGGATAATGATATCGAAAGCGAACCGTGGCTTATGATATCAATGTCTCTGCTTTACTCCGTGATGATGAACATCGAAAAAAGTGAGTTCTGGTACGGCAAGCTGAAGGAACGTCTTGCGGGTGCAAAGGGCTCGGAGAAG
>CAMEQX010000018.1 GCA_945933905.1 uncultured Clostridia bacterium | reverse complement strand
AGGCGCTCGTTCGCGAGGGTATGAAGAACATCGCTGCAGGCGCAAACCCGATGGTTGTTAAGAAGGGTATGAAGAAGGCTGTTGACGCGGCTGTTGCTGAAATCAAGAAGAATTCCAAGAAGGTTGCCGGCACTGCCGATATCGCTCGTGTAGCGACCGTTTCTGCGGGCGACGAGTTCATCGGAAAGCTGATTGCAGACGCAATGGATAAGGTTTCCGCTGACGGCGTTATCACTCTCGAGGAGAGCAAGACCGCCGAGACTTACAGCGATGTTGTTGAGGGAATGCAGTTCGACAGAGGCTACATTTCGCCTTATATGGTAACCGACACCGATAAGATGGAAGCCGTTCTCGACAACCCCTATATCCTCATCACAGACAAGAAAATTTCTTCCATTCAGGACATTCTCCCGCTGCTCGAGCAGATTGTACAGTCGGGCAAGAAGCTGCTGATTATCGCAGAGGACGTTGACGGCGACGCTCTGACAAACCTTATCCTGAACAAGCTGCGCGGCGTATTCACCTGCGTTGCTGTAAAGGCGCCCGGCTTTGGTGACAGACGCAAGGAAATGCTGAAGGATATCGCAATCCTCACGGGCGGCGAGGTTATCACAGAGGAGCTCGGTCTTGACATCAAGGACACTCAGATTTCCCAGCTCGGTACTGCTAAACAGGTAAAGGTTCTCAAGGAGAACACGATTATCGTTGACGGCGCAGGCAAGTCCTCCGATATCAAGGCAAGAGTAAACGAAATCAGAAGCGCAATCGAAAACACAACCTCCGAGTTTGACAAGGAAAAGCTTCAGGAGCGCCTTGCAAAGCTTGCGGGCGGCGTTGGCGTAATCAAGGTCGGCGCGGCAACCGAGGTTGAGATGAAGGAGAAGAAGCTTCGTATCGAGGACGCTCTCGCGGCTACCAAGGCAGCTGTTGAGGAGGGTATCGTTGCGGGCGGCGGCGTTGCTCTGCTGAATGCAACGCCCGCTGTTCAGGATGTTATGAACTCTCTCGAGGGCGATGAAAAGACAGGTGCGGCAATCGTTCTGAAGGCGCTTGAAGAGCCCGTTCGTCAGATTGCTCTGAACGCAGGCGTTGAAGGCTCTGTTATCATCGACACTATAATGAAGAAAAAGACCGTAGGCTACGGCTACGACGCTTACAGCGAGAGCTACGGCGATATGATTAAGAAGGGCATCGTTGACCCCGCGAAAGTAACTCGTTCTGCTCTCCAGAACGCTTCTTCCGTAGCGGAGATGGTTCTCACGACCGAGAGCCTTGTTGCCGATAAACCCGAGCCCGAGGCACCCGCGGCAGCTCCCGCAGGCGGAATGGGCGGAATGTATTGATTTCCGATAAATAAAAAAATCCCCTCGCGCAAGCAAGGGGAATTTTTTTACGAAAGTATCGCAGAGATAATAGAATTTGACAGCAAAAATCCCTCCGGCGTGAGCGAAACCCGCCCATTCTCCACGCGAAAAAGCTCCTTCGGGACAAGCCGCAGCCGCTTTTCAATCCTCTCATCAAGCAAAATCCCCTCGCGAAGCCGCAGCCCGAGCAAGATTTTTTCCTCATATTTATCGGGATTTTCATCGGTGACAAGCTCCCGCTGGGCGTGATTTTCGAGAAATTCCGCGGTATTTCTCGGGACAGCAAACCGCGTTCCGTTGAAATAAGAATGCGCCGCGGGACCTATTCCCACATACTCCTCCGCGCGCCAGTAAATCAAATTGTGGCGGCTCTCAAAGCCGTTTTTCGCGAAATTACTGATTTCATATTGCAAAAAACCGCGCTTTTCGAGCATTTCAACCGCCGCGAGATACAGTTCCGCCTGCCCGTCTTCATCGGGGATTTCGGGCGGATTTTTGCCAAACGGGGTGTTCGGTTCAATTTTGAGCAAATACGCGGAAACGTGCGTTATCGGGAGCTTACAAAGCTCGTCAATCGTCTGTTCAAGCGACCTCACGCTCTGCTGCGGCACACCGAGCATCAAATCCGCCGAGATGTTCTCGAACCCAAGCTCGTGCGCGAGAATAATCGCCTTTTTTGCACTTTCCGCGCCGTGAAGCCGCCCAAGCGCTTCAAGCTCACCCTCGTTCAGCGACTGCACACCAAACGAAATCCGATTAACTCCCGCGTTTTTGAGTTCCGCGAGAACACGCTCGTTTGTAACATCGGGGTTGCACTCAACGGTAATTTCCGCGCCCTCGGGATAATCGACCTCCCGAAGAATTTCCGCGATTTTCCCCGAAATCAGCGCAGGCGTTCCCCCGCCGAAATAAACCGTGTCGAATTTGACGGGATAACGTTTGAGATTTCGGACAACCGCCGCAGTGTACTTTTCGCTTTTCTCCGGCGAAAATTTCTCGGAGTAAAAGTCGCAGTAAGGGCACTTCCTCACGCAAAACGGAACGTGAATATACAAACCCCTCATATCAGTCGTCGTCAAGCTTGAGGACAGCCATAAACGCCTCCTGCGGCACCTCAACCGTACCGAATTGCCGCATACGCTTCTTGCCCTCTTTTTGCTTTTCGAGGAGCTTTTTCTTGCGCGTGATATCACCGCCGTAGCACTTCGCGAGAACGTCCTTGCGGAGCGCCTTTATTGTTTCACGCGCGATAATTTTCCCGCCAACGCAAGCCTGAATAGGAATTTCAAAGAGCTGCCGCGGGATATTTTCCTTGAGCTTTTCAGCCATTTTACGCGCGCGCTCATAGGCTCTGTCCGCAAAAACGATGAACGAAAGCGCGTCGATAACCTCGCCGTTGAGCATTATATCGAGCTTGACGAGCTTAGACGGAGCAAAGCCAATCATCTCATAGTCATAGCTTGCATAGCCGCGCGTGCGGGACTTCAGCGCGTCGAAAAAGTCATAGACAATCTCGTTGAGCGGGAGCTCGTAGTGCAAATCAACGCGCTTCTCGTCGATATATTTCATATCCTTGAACACGCCGCGCCTGTTCTGACAAAGTTCCATAATCCCGCCGACATATTCGGACGGAGAATAGACGTGCGCGTTGACCATAGGCTCGTAGCTCTGCGCGATAAGCGTGGTATCGGGGTAATTTGTCGGGTTGTCAATCATTCTGACAGTGCCGTCCGTCATCTCGATTTTATAGACAACCGAAGGCGCAGTCGTGATGATATCGAGATTATACTCGCGCTCAATCCTCCCCTGAATAATCTCCATGTGGAGCAGCCCGAGAAAACCGCATCTAAAGCCAAATCCGAGTGCAATCGAGCTTTCGGGCTCGAATGACAGCGAAGCGTCGTTGAGCCGAAGCTTGTCGAGCGCGTCACGCAAATCGGGGTATTTCGCCCCATCCGCAGGATAGATACCGCTGAAGACCATCGGATTGACCTCGCGATAACCCGGAAGCGCCTCGTCAGCGGGATTTTGCGCATTCGTTACGGTATCGCCGACCTTTGTATCGCCGATAGACTTGATAGAAGCCGTGATATAACCGACCTCTCCCGCTTTCAGCTCGCTTGCGGGAACAAGCTCGGTAGCCCCCATATAACCTGTTTCGACAACGGTAAATTCCGCTCCCGAAGCCATCATTTTAATCTTATCGCCCGGCTTGACGCAGCCCTCTTTGACGCGTACATAAACGATAACGCCCTTGTAGCTGTCGTAAACGCTGTCAAAAATCAGCGCTTTAAGCGGCGCGGCGATATCACCCTTCGGCGCGGGAATTTTATTGACAATTTCCTCCATAACCGCGTGGATATTGATACCCATTTTCGCGGAAATTTCGGGCGCGTCGAGAGCCTCGATACCGATAACATTTTCGATTTCCTCTTTAACCTCTTGCGGACGAGCGCTCGGCAAATCGATTTTGTTTACCACGGGCACAACCTCGAGGTCGTTTTCCACGGCAAGATAAGTGTTTGCGAGCGTCTGCGCCTCGATACCCTGAGAAGCGTCCACGATAAGCACCGCGCCCTCGCAAGCCACGAGCGACCGCGAAACCTCATAGTTAAAGTCAACGTGACCGGGGGTATCGATAAGGTTAAAGACATAGTCCTCGCCGTTATCCGCGTGATATTTAAGGCGAACGGCGCGCGCTTTTATGGTAATTCCGCGCTCGCGCTCGATATCCATATTATCGAGAAGCTGCTCCTCCATATCGCGCAGCGCGACAGTTTCCGTCTGCTCGAGAATTCTGTCCGCCAGCGTGGATTTTCCGTGGTCGATGTGCGCGATTATGCAGAAATTTCGTATATTATCCAAATAATTTTTCTCCGACATAAATTTTCCCTTCCGTTATTTTACAATAAATTGCATTGCCAAAAGCAGCCCGAAATCGTACATTGCGTGAGAAATTGAAGTTGAGATAAAGGTGCAGTTTTTGGAGAAATACTTGCAAAATCCCCAGAAAAGCCCTAAACAAAACGCAAACCGAACCTGATACCATGAGCCGCTGATGATGTGCCACACTCCGAAAAGTCCTGCAGCGATAACAGCTCCAAGCCACTTAAACCGCGGCAGAATATCCGAAAGAGTATCCTGAACGTACACTCTGTAGATAAATTCCTCGACAGGACCCACAAAGAAAAAGTAGTGGATAAATTGTAAAATATAAGTTTGGATTTGACTGTTACGGTGACCTCCGATAATCGAAATCCCGAAAAACGACGGCACAACCGTGATGACAAACAGCACAAAAAGTCCCGAAGCCACTCCCCAGATATATTGCTTTGCGCCTTTAAAGCGGAAATTCTTCTTGATATCCATATCCGTGAGTTTCATTCCCGCAATCGCAATACCCATAATCAGCACATAATAAACCGCGTTCAAAATTCGTGTTGAGAGTTCGCCGCGAAGAATGACGTAAATTCGAAAACGCGCGATTGAAATGCCGACAATCACAGCCAGCGCCGCCAAAAGAACAAGCAGACGCTTTTTGTCCCGCTTTGGAATATTGAATTTGATTTCCTTTGTGGCAAGCGCCAAAAACCCGCTTTTCTTCTCGCTCATACTCAGTTATCCTCATTATACTCCGCCGTAAGATACCACTCAAGGTCCTCGAGATTTTTGAGAAACTCGGCTTCCGTCTCCCACGACGGCAGATCAAAGCTCTTGTATCGCTCACCCTTGAGAAGCTGCCGCACGACATAGAGGTCGTTTTTGCGCTTTGTGGCGCTTTCCTTATATTCACGCAGCGGCGCGAAAACGCCGTACTCGCCCTCCAGCCGATAAATGACAAACTCGCCGAATTGATAAGCGTTGAGATTTCCGTTTGAAATCAGCGTCTTGACCACGGTTTTCTCCATAACCACAGGCGTTTCGTTGAGGGTAAAAATCGCAAGCGGCTTATCCTTGATGTGAGCGTTGTCGTGCTCCGAAGCGACATTTTTGTGCTTGGATTCGTCATAAACATAATCGCCCGAGAAAAGATAATAGTGGCTTGACGGATTTTGGTAGCACTGCACAACGACAAATTTCTCCTCACCGTTTTCCTTATAGTAAACGGTATCCTTCGGCTCATAGAAAATGCCGATAACAAATTTGATAGCAAAGATAAAAACTCCCGTTGATACCAGCACGATAAGCAGCGGCAGGCATTTTAGAAACGCTGATTTAAATTTAGACATACTTTCACCCTGATTTACACAAAATATATTCTTATTATAACATAAAAAATCGCGTTTGTTAAGCACTTTTTGAAAAAAATCCGAAAATTCCTCTTGACAAACGGAAAAATATCTGTTATAATAACCTTTGTTGGTGTAAGGATAAAAGTATTTACACAGGAGCGCGTATGGACGGAAATTTGGTGCTTTTGCTTGATATTTACGGAGAATTGCTCTCAAAAAACCAGCGTGAAGCACTTGATTTGAAGTACAATTCGGATTTGTCGCTGTCGGAAATCGCCGAGGAAATGGGCGGAATTTCGCGGCAGTCGGTGAACGAAGCGCAGAAAAACGGCGAGAAGCGGCTGCTGGAGCTGGAGAATGTTCTCGGGAACGCAAAGCGGCTCCTTGCCAACAAAAAGAGATTGAGCGAAGCGAGAGCGCTTTCCGAGCGGCTTTGCGGGGATTATCCCGACGAGCGCTTCGGGGAACTTTCGGCGCTTTTGGAAGAAATCGAAAAATCGATGTAAGGGGGCTTTGTTGTGGCTTTTGAGGGATTGTCGTCAAAATTGAACGCTGTTTTCGGTAAGCTGAAAGGTCACGGAAAGCTCACCGAAAAGGACATAAAGGACGCGATGCGCGAGGTAAGAATGGCGCTTCTTGACGCGGACGTGAGCTTTAAAGTCGCGAAGGATTTCGTGAATAAAGTGAGCGAAAAGGCGCTTGGAGCGAAGGTTATGGAAAGCCTCACGCTCGCGCAGCAGGTTATCGATATCGTGCGCACGGAGCTTATCGAGCTTATGGGCAACACGACCGCGAAGCTTGATTTTCCGTCAAAACCGCCGTGCATAATAATGATGTGCGGACTTCAGGGTGCCGGTAAAACCACCCACTGCGCGAAGCTCGCAAAGTGGCTGATGGGACAAAACCGCAGACCACTTTTGGTTGCCTGCGACGTTTATCGTCCCGCGGCGATTGACCAGTTGAAGATTGTCGGCGAAAAAGTCGGCGCGCACGTTTTTGAAGAAGGACAGGGCAACCCCGTGGAAATCGCCAAGCACGGCGTTAAATTCGCGAAGGACCAAGGCTTCGACACGGTACTGCTCGATACTGCGGGACGTCTGCACATAGACGAAACGCTGATGGACGAGCTGAAAAACATCAAGTCCGAGACCGCTCCAAACGAGATTTTGCTCGTTGTTGACTCGATGACGGGACAAGACGCGGTAAACGTAGCGCAGAGCTTCAACGACGCGCTCGACATCACGGGCGTTATCCTCACAAAGCTTGACGGTGACACAAGAGGCGGTGCTGCTTTAACGGTTCTCGCGATTACAGGAAAGCCGATAAAATTCGCGGGTATCGGTGAAAAAGCGGACGATATCGAGCCGTTCCACCCCGACAGAATGGCGTCAAGAATTCTCGGAATGGGCGATGTCTTGACGCTTATCGACAAGGCAAAGGCTTCGTTTGACGAGAAGGAAGCGGAAAAAACTGTCAAAAGACTTGAAGAAAACAAGTTTGACTTAAACGACCTTTACGCGCAGTTTGTGCAGATTGAAAAGATGGGCAGCATCAAAAATCTGCTGAATATGATACCGGGCGTTGCGGGCAAGGTGAAGGACGAGGACATTGACGAGAAGAAAATGCCTCACACAAAGGCGATTATCACGTCAATGACCAAGCGCGAGCGCGAAAAGCCGTCGATAATTGACGCGAAGAGAAAGCGCAGAATTGCTGCGGGCTCGGGAACGTCGGTTGAGGAGGTAAACCAGCTTCTCCGCCAGTTCGAGCAGATGCAGAAGATGATGAAGCAGATGGGCTTTGCGGGCAAGGGCAAAAAGCGCCGTCTGCCGAAATTTCCGATGAATATGGGCGGCGGATTTCCGGGAATGTGATAGGGAGAGCCTATGCACATTCTTTTGACAATCATCTTAGTTGTGTCGGGAATATACAGCATTCTGTGCGCGATACTTGATTGGGACTGGTTTTTCGCGTCAAGGAGAGCGGCTCCGTTCGTGCAGATTTTCGGAAGAAACGGCGCTCGGATATTCTACATTGTGCTGGGGTTGTTCATAATAATCGTAGGAATAATCTACGGCGTTATTGTAAGATGAACTCATTGCGTAAAACGCATTGAAATACAATGCCTGAAAAGGCGAAGCTGATATGATTTCATTGTGTAATTATTTACACCTAGATGAATATATCAAATCTGAAAGGAGAAAATACAATGGCAGTAAAAATCAGACTGAGAAGAATGGGCGCAAAGAAGGCTCCGTTCTATCGCGTAGTTGTTGCTGACTCTCGTTCGCCCCGTGACGGTCGTTTTATCGAGGAAATCGGATACTATGACCCCACAAAAGAACCCGCAGTAGTAAACATCGACAAGGAAAAGGCTGAGGACTGGATTAAGAAGGGCGCACAGCCTACCGATACCGTTAAGCGTCTGCTTAAGGGCTAAGCAAAAACAAAAAGGGAAAAGTTTCTATGGTGAATTATTTGACGTTCACCGAGCGCTGTCTCCCGGAAGGGAAAAACTATGTTAAAAGAACTTCTTATCACAATCGCGACTGCACTTGTCGAGGACAAGAGCGCTGTTGAGGTAACTGTTGACGCTCCGAACGAGGAAGACGTTGTGGTATATCACCTCCACGTTGGCGCAGATGATATGGGCAGAGTAATCGGCAAACAGGGCAGAATTGCAAAGTCCATCCGTACCGTAATGCGTGCGGGCGCTGTTCGCGTAAACGAGAAGATTTCCGTTGAAATCGACTGATTTTCGGAAAACAAAAGCTCCGTGGATTATCCGCGGAGTTTTTTTATGCAAAAAATCTGCCGTGTTTTAAGCACGGCAGTTTTGATTATTTCTTATTCTTAGACTTTTTCGCAGCGCGTTTCTCCGAGCGATAGGGAACCTTTGCCCCCGCGTTCGGCGCGTCGGGCTTCAAAACCTGTTCGCGCTGAGGAGCGGCGTTTACGCGAATGGGAATGGTAAGCGCAAGCTTCACGGTTTCCTCGCGGATAGCGGCAATCATCTCGTCGAACATATTAAAGCCCTCGAAACGATATTCCTCAACGGGATTTCTCTGAGCGTAGCCGCGCAGACCGATACCGTTTTTGAGCTCGTCCATAGCGTCGATGTGGTCCATCCAGTACTTATCAACGGTTTTGAGGAGGCACACGCGCTCAACCTCGCGCATATTCTCCGAGCCAAGTTCCTTCTCTCTGAGCTCGTACATCAGATTTCCGCGCTTTTGAATAAACGCGATGACGTCCTTCTGACTGATATCGTTGAGCTCGTCCGTGGTGTAGCGCAAATCTGTTTCCATAAGATACAGATTGAAATAATGCGCGCGAAGCCCGTCAAGATTCCAGTTGTCCGCGATATCGTCCGAGCAGTAGGTTTTGACGTTTTCCGCGATATCCTGATTCATCATCTGAATAATATTCTCGCGGATATCCTCTCCGTCAAGCACCTTTCTTCTCTGCGAGTAAATGGTCTGGCGCATCTGCGACATAACGTCGTCATAATCGAGAACGTGCTTACGCATAGCGAAGTTGTTGCCCTCAATCTTCATCTGCGCGCTTTCGATAGCGCGAGAGAGGAAGCCTGCGGCAATCGGAACGTCCTCGTCGAAATTCATCGTTTCCATCAAGCGCTGAACCTTCTCGCCGCCAAACAGTCTCATCAAATCGTCTTCCATTGAGATGAAGAAGCAGCTCTCGCCGGGGTCGCCCTGACGTCCCGCACGACCGCGAAGCTGGTTGTCGATACGTCTTGACTCGTGGCGCTCTGTACCGATGATATAAAGACCGCCTGCCGCGCGAACCTCTTCAGCCTCGGGCGCGATTTTCTCCTCAAAGCTCTTGTTGAGCTCCTGATATTTCTCTCTTGCGGCGATGATTTCCTCATCATCTGTCTCCGCAAAGCCGGTTGCTTCCTGAATAAGCTGCTCGGAATAGCCAAGCTTTCTCATCTCGGCAAGCGCGAGATATTCCGCGTTACCGCCGAGCTTGATATCCGTACCGCGTCCCGCCATATTTGTGGCGATTGTAACGGCGTTTTTCTTGCCCGCCTGAGCGACAATTTCCGCCTCACGCTCGTGGTTTTTCGCATTGAGAACCTCGTGCTTGATACCGCGCGCCTTGAGAAGCTTTGAAAGCTGCTCGGACTTTTCGATGGTGACGGTGCCGACAAGCACGGGCTGACCTTTTTTGTGGCACTCCTCAACCTGCTCGCAAACCGCGTTGAGCTTGCCCTTGATGTTCTTGTAAATCTTGTCGTGGTTATCGATACGGATAACGGGCTTGTTTGTGGGGATTTCGATAACGTCAAGCGAGTAAATCTGCCTGAATTCGTCCTCCTCGGTCATCGCGGTACCCGTCATACCCGAGAGCTTTTTGTACAGTCTGAAGAAGTTCTGGAAGGTAATGGTAGCGAGGGTTTTGCTCTCGTGGTTAACCTTAACGCCTTCCTTTGCTTCGATAGCCTGATGAAGACCCTGATTATAGCGTCTTCCGAACATCAGACGACCGGTGAATTCATCAACGATAACAACCTCGTCATTACCCTTTTCACCCGGCCGAACAACGTAGTCAACGTCGCGTTTCATAATACCGTTTGCACGGATAGCCTGATTGATGTGGTGAAGCAGCGTGACATTTTCGGGGTCCATAAGATTCTCCACGCCGAAATATTTCTCAGCCTTCGCCACGCCGTTGGGGAGGAGGTTACAGGTTTTCGCCTTCTCGTCAACGAGATAGTCCCCGTCAAACTTGTCGTCATATTCTTCCTTTGTGTCAACCTCAGCGACAACGTTTTTGGTGAGGGTTTTGGCGAATTTATCGGCTTTCTCGTACAAATCCGAGGAATTGTCGCCGCGACCCGAAATGATAAGGGGAGTTCTCGCCTCATCGATTAAGATAGAGTCAACCTCATCGACAACCGCGAAATTCGGTTCACGCTGAACGAGGTCTTTCTTGTAGATGCACATATTGTCGCGCAGATAGTCGAAGCCGAGCTCGTTGTTGGTAGCGTAGGTGATGTCGCAGGCATAAGCGGCGCGGCGCTGGTCGTTGTCGAGCTCGTGAGTGATAAGCCCGACCGTCAGTCCGAGGAAGCGGTGAACCTTTGACATCCACTCGCTGTCGCGTTTTGCGAGGTAGTCGTTGACGGTAACGATATGGACGCCCTTTCCGGAGAGCGCGTTAAGATAAGCGGGAAGCGTGGCAACAAAGGTTTTGCCCTCGCCTGTTCTCATCTCGGCAATACGTCCCTGATGAAGAACGATACCGCCGATAATCTGCACGGGATAGTGCTTGATACCGATAACTCTGCTTGACGCTTCTCTGCACACGGCGAAAGCGTCGGGAAGGATATCGTCGAGGGTTTCGCCGTTAGCGAGCCTTTCCTTGAGGAGAGGAGTCTGCGCCTTAAGCTCTTTATCGGACATTGCCTGATATTTCGGCTCGAGGTCAAGAACGGCTTGTTTTATAGGCTCAATTCTTTTCAATTCTCTTGACGAATAGGTTCCGAAGATAGATTTGATAATT
>CAMEQX010000017.1 GCA_945933905.1 uncultured Clostridia bacterium | reverse complement strand
GCGGAAACTATGGCTGAATATGAGATGTTAAAGCAGACTATTCAGCAGCTCGAGGACGAGGGCAAGCACATAAAAGGACGCGTTCGGGAAATCATCGCGAACACGCTGCAGGTTTCCCCCGCGCAGGTCGGGAAAATCGAGAACATTCGCAACAACGCGATTGCCGAGGTTGACGAGGCGGTTAAAAATGGCGAAATGTCAATCTCAACCGCGAACGAGGTTGCGAAGCTCACTCCCGAAAAGCAGCAGGAGCTGATAAAGAGCGCACCAACAGCTGAAATTACGCACAAGGCGGTCAAGGAAATCCAAAATTCCGAGAAATCCGAAAAAATTGTCGATAAAAAAATTGGCAAAGAAAAAAATCGTGATTTTGCACAAAAATTCGATAATGATTTCGATGAGGACGATTTCGGCGATGATTTTGATGATGATGAAAGCGCCGATTTGGACGATGAGGACAGCGATTTTGACGAGGACGAGGACGAAATAAAGCCCGAAAAAATATTCACGCTTACGCTCACCGAGAGCGAACGTGACGTTCTTCGTGATTTTCTTGAAAGCGTAAAACAGGACAGCGACCTTAAAAGCGTTCTCGAGAAAATCAGAAAATTGTGTTGGTAAGCGCTATTGACATTTATTCACGTTCGTGTTATAATCAAGAAAAACTATGTTCTTTAGGAGGTACTTTATGAAAGCGAAAATTATTTCTTTCTTTTCTGTTTTGATGGCTGCGGTTGTATGTTCGGGCTGTTCCAACTCTGAAAATAACAGCACTTTCAATAGCAACTTTTCCGAAGCTGTTGAAAGCTCCTCAACGGTTGTTATTGACACAAGTATTCAGGAAACAGATGATTGGAAGTTTCAGTATGACGAAAAAGCCGGAGGCATTATTATTAAGGAATGCCTTTGCGCAAACAAGAAAAGTGACGATTTATTAAAAAGCAAAGACGCCGATATCGTTGTTCCTACAAGTTTTGCCGGTTTTGAGGGTATCAAAGTTGTCGAAATAGGCGAAAACGCATTTTACAATCGCATTATGAAATCTCTTACATTGCCCAACACCGTTGTTTCAATCGGCAGTAAAGCGTTTTCAAATGCTGAAATTTCCGATGAACTTGTTATTCCCGAAAGCGTAACCAACATCGGCGAGGAAGCATTCAGTTACTCGGATATAAACTCCGTGGTTCTTCCTCCGATGGAGGCTATTGGCAGCAGTATTTTTTATAATTCAAACGTTAAAAAGGTAGTGATGACCGAAGGAACGAGAGTTATCACAAACTCGGCTTTTTCGGGATGTTCAAAATTGCGTGAGCTTGTAATTCCCGATAGCGTTGAAGAAATTGACCGAGGCGGTTTAGACTTTTCGATTGATATCACCACGATTGAGAAAGAGTTTGAACTCAAACTTCCAAGTTCCCTGAAAAA
Source organism: uncultured Clostridia bacterium (assembly GCA_945933905.1). GTDB lineage: Bacteria > Bacillota > Clostridia > Oscillospirales > Ruminococcaceae > CAG-115. The sequence continues at coordinate 9,789 of CAMEQX010000017.1, read as the reverse complement.
AATGGATATCGATGAATTACCGCAATACATATATAGCGGAATGGATGTTGGTTATCCGAAAATCATTTTCAAGGGAAAAACATATGATTTTCTTAATCAATCCGAAAAACGCAAACAGCTTGCCGAGGAACTTCAGGCAGCGATTGATAACAACGCTTGAGCTGCTTTAATTTTATAATAGTGTGTATAAAGCCGATTGCTCACCACAGTCGGCTTTTGTGCTACATATAGCACAATTCAAACTGAATATTAAGCGGAGAATGTAAAAGTTCTCCGCTTTTTTTGTGTTTAAGGGGGGTGTAATCACTCGAAAATGCGTTTCACAAAAAATGTGCTACATATAGCACAAATTCAAAAATAAGGAGGAAAAATAATTATGACAGACGAAATAGCGTCCTCGGTGCTGTCGGGCAGCACAAAAACAGTTGAAACGGCACTCGAGATTATAAGAATGCTTGCTCCCGCTGCGAAAAATCTGCTTGCAGGCACGGCAAGTCTTGGAAAGAAAGGCGTTCAAAAGGTCATCAGCAAAGCCATAAACAATGGCGCGGTTTCTAACGCAAGACTAATAGCCGAGGCTGAAAAGGCACATTGCACTATTTTAAGCAACAGCAATTTTTTGGCGCGTGACGCGGAAATCATTGCAGAAAAAGCCGCAAAGTATAACGTTCCTGTCGCGATTGTTGGCGAGGGAGAAAAGAAAACCGTTGAATTTCTCTCACGCGACAAGGCAGTAATTAACCAAATAACGCAGGAAATTATGCAGGAACGACTTAAAGGCGCACCCGAGAGTGTCAAGTCATTTTCGGTAAGTCCTAACAATGCAGCCGCTATTAAGGCGCTGCTGTACGAAAACGGCGTTGAGTGTCAATTTGTGAATGACGGCGATAAAATCAAGTGCGTTTACCCCGCCGAATACGCTGAACAGGTCGCTGTTTTGAAGAACGAATATAAAGCGGCTTACGCTGAAATCGAGGAGAATTTAGGCATAGCACCGAACGTTCCCGAAACCGAACGACAGATTGAAATCAAATCGCAAATTGAGGATATCGAAAATTCGCGGGACAATGCCGAATTGCGTGGGAAATACTATGACGAATTCTTATCGAAAACGGAAATCGAATTTCCCACATACAGCGATAGAAATATGGAGCTTGTCGAGGAACAAATGCCTGACGCGAAACAGGTTGCCGGCAAAGCGTTTTGGGAAAAGCAAGGCTTCAAGATGAACGAGGATGCAAAGGGTGTTGAGATTTTCGCGCCGCAGGTTGACGATAATGGAAATCCCGTGCTTGACGATAACGGGAAACAGCTTTTTACAACGACCGTTGTTTATGACATTTCGCAAACAAATGCGTTTGAGAAATCTCTTGGAGGGAAAATCGATGAGTTACAGCGCGAGTATAATACCGAAACGGTCAACTCTTTGAAAGATGGTAACACAATTAAAGTTGAGCTTTTTAACGAGCGTGACGGGAATAGCGTTGAGATTACGGTTGACAAAAAAATGCGCAAGCCCGAGGTTAAGGAAATTCTGAAAGAAAAGCTGGGTTATTCGGAAATGCAGGCAGATTTGGCAGCAAATAAGCTCTGCAGAGAACTTGGTCTTGACGAGAAGAAATTCAATGCACATTCGCAGGTTGATAATCTGAACGCGCTGAAAACAAACATCAGATACCCGTCCGATGACGTTTCGCTGCGCGAGGTTCGCTATGACGCGGTGAATTTCAAGGACGGTGAAACAACGCATATTCTTCTTCAGAACGGCGACAAGTCTGCTGCGCTCTCCCCCGAAACGATGAGCAAAACCGAGATGATTAACATTTGTAAAGATAAACTCGGTATGTCGGAGCAGCAGGCTGAATTGGCTGTTGCAAAGGCTGTAAAAATCGACAGCCAAATCAAGTCAAAAATTGCCGAGCGCACGATTGACGAAAAAGGAATTTCGCAGGAAATCCATATCGAGAGAACCGGCGCGCAGACGTTCACGGTTCAGCTCGGCGATAAGTCGAAATTCTACAATGCGAATACAATAAACCTCGAGGACAAAATCGCAAAGGATTTCGGTATTCCCAAAGAAAACGCGAGAAACATCATCAGCAAGGCAAAGAGCCAGAGCCTCCTGCAGAACAAAATCGCTAAATCAACAAGCAGCAAAAAAGCAGTTCCTACGCCGAAAATTGAGCTTGGTAAGGGGAAGAAACGATGAAAAGAAAGAAATTAGACCCGCTGTCTATTGCGATTTATTCGGTAATTATCCTTGCTGCGCTTTACATCGCGGCAGGGTTCGGAACGGCGCTTGACCTTTCCAAAACCGAAAAAGGCGAAATTGATTTCAGCGTTTTTACGGAGAATGTTGAACAAGCTCTGACAAAGCCCGAAACCGTTTTCTCACACCTCACGCAGTCCGGTTCGCTTGCTTTGACGTTTGTTCTGGTCGCTGCGTTTGCAATCGGCATATATATTCTGCTAAAATACACGTCCCGAAAGCGTTTGCACCGGCGCGGCGTTGAACACGGTTCGGCGCGTTGGGCAACCGAAAAGGAAGAAAAGTTCCTTGCCGACAAATCTGAAAAGAAAAAGGGCAAGGAAACCATTACGGAAACACCAAAATCTCCTTTTGAAACGGATAACAACATCATTCTGACGCAGGAAGTCCGAATGTCGCTGAACACACGGCAGCACCGCGAAAACCTCAATGTGCTTGTAATAGGCGGTTCGGGTTCGGGTAAATCTCGCTTTTACGTTAAGCCGAACTTAATGCAGCTGAACACCTCTTATGTTGTGACAGACCCAAAAGGCGAGCTGCTCCGCTCTTGCGGTAAATTATTGAAAGACGCGGGTTATGAAATCCGCGTTTTTAATTTGATTGATATGTCCCACAGCAACAACTACAATCCGTTTAACTACGTTTACGACAAAGACGGCAATCTGAACAAGACGTATGTGATGAAAATGGTGAATTGTTTGATGAAAAACACCAAGCAAGAGGGTGCTTCGGGCGGCGACCAGTTTTGGGACGATAGCACAAAGGCGCTCACGCTTGCGATTGCCTTTTATCTCCTCGAAAAGGAGGACGCAAAGGACGCGAACGGAAAGTCGCTTGACAGAAATTTCTCGACCGTTATGCAAATGATGAGGCTTGCAGAAATCTCCGAGCAGGACGAAAATCACCGTTCCCCGCTTGACGATATGATGGACGAGCTTCGCGAGGAAAACCCGCACAGTATGGCGGTTTCGTTCTATGCAGACTTTAAGAAAGCACCCGCAGAAACAGCAAAGTCAATTCTTATTTCAGCTGCTGTTCGATTTTCGGCGTTCAATCTTCCCGAAGTTGCCGATTTGACTTACACGGATAACATTCATCTCGATACGCTCGGCGACAAGAAAACGGCTCTGTTTGTCATCATTCCGTCCTCTGACGCGACGTTCAATTTCCTCGCGGCGATGATGTACACGCAGCTTTTCGATACGTTGTACGATACGGCAAATTTCAAGTATGGCGGGCGCTTGCCGGTACACGTCCGCTGCCTGCTCGATGAGTTCGCGAACATCGGAACTATTCCCGATTTTGACAAGCTGCTTGCAACAATGCGTTCAATGGAAATCTCGGCAAATATTATCATTCAAAACTTGGCACAGCTCAAAAAAATGTACGATAAGTCTTGGGAGATTGTCACGGGTAACTGCGACAGTCTTTTATTTTTGGGTGGTCAAGAAGCAAGCACGCTCGAAGCGATTTCCAAAGCGTTGGGCAAGGAAACGATTGATGTGGTATCACACAACCGAACCAAAAGTCACCGAAATCCGTCAACGTCCGAGAACAACAGCATTATGGGACGTGAGCTGATGATGACGGACGAGCTTAAAACAATGAAGCCCGACCGCTGCATACTGATTGTCCGAGCGCTAAATCCGTTCTTCTGCCACAAGTTTAACATCGAAAAACATCAGAATTATCAATATCTCGAGGACAGCAACAAAAAGTTCGCCTATCTGATAGACGATTTGCACACGGAGAAAGCGCCCGATACGGCAGAAAGTCACACCGAAAAGGTATCTTTGGCAAAGCCAGAGTATGACGAAAAGGCGCTTGCCGACCTTGATATTCCCGATGATGATGAATTTTTGGAGGTGGAAAATATGGAAACCGAAACACCGAAAACAACTCTTGACGAGGAGTTTTCCGATGATACGTCAAGCAGCGAACGTCTGCTATATGACGATGAACCCGATTTCTCGGACGAGGAACTGCCAAATCCCGATGAAATGATGTCGTTCGATATGTCCGAGCTGAAAGAATTCGGCGAAGATGATTTTGAGATGTTCTCGGACAGTTTTTAAGGATACTTCCGCAAAAGCGGTTGTACATATAAACTATTTTTAAGGAGGTTTCCGAAATGGAAAACAAAATCAAACCCGCCGTGCAGACGGCAAAAAATCCCGTAAAGTCTTTCTTTTCTGCCTTGAACGCAAAGCGCAGAAAAATCTCGCTGTCGCTCACGATGATGTTGACAACGATGATGTTGACAGCAGCGTCCGCGTTTGCAGAGGGCGAAGGCGGAGGCAGCGGAGGCGGTGGTGGCATTGACACAAACGCCGGAAAGGACGAATTTAACGCGCTCATAAGTTTCTTTGCGCTTTGGATTGGTCGAATTGGACTGGTAGTCGCATTCGTTGGCGGCATTATGTTTGCCTTGTCCATTAAAAACGAAGATTCAGAGCAAAAAACTCGCGGAATTATGACGTTTGCGTCTGGATTTGTCGTATTTGCGCTTTCCAAATCCCTCAACCTGTTCGGAATTGAGGTTGCTCCTATTTAATCATCGTATTAAGGTAGCGCGGAAATGTGCTACATATAGCACAAATTCCGCGCTGCTCTTTTTAGAGAAAGGAGGAAATTGTTTGCTTACTGAATTATTACCTGTTTCAATGGGTACTTGGGATTGGATTATAGACACTATTAAAGGCGAAACAGCAGGCATAAACAATATGTCTTACGGGATTTCATTGATAATGAAACACAACGAGATTTATGACAGCCTTATCGGAGCAATTCCCGAAGAAATGAAGTCGGCGATTAAGGGAATAGCCTTGTCATTGGTTGTGCTGTTTTTTCTTATAGATTTTATCCATCGCTCAATGGACTTGAAATGGGTTACTTGGGAAAACGTAATGATGTTTTTTGCCAAGCTGGTTCTCGCAAAAGTCTTTGTGGACAACGCCGAGTGGCTTATGTCGTGCATTTTTAATGGGTTCAATTCGCTGACGAATTATACTTCAGACCCAAATGCATTACAACTTATTCCGACTTCTGACCCCGTAGAAACATATAAATATTTCTTGGGCTCAACTGATGTCGCTAAACTCATCGATAAACCACATATTGGAATTTTTGACTTTACTCCGGTTGGATTATGGCTGCTGACTATCCTCCAAAGTTTCATTATGAAAGCAATCTTAACGGTAACGCTTATTATCGTCCTTGCACGATTTATGGAACTGGCGATTTATACGATTGCAGCACCCATTCCGCTGTCAACTTTAGGCTGCGATGGATTGCAGGATATAGGTAAATCCTATCTGAAATCCTATGCTGCGTGTTGCATTCACGCGATGGTTATTCTTGTCATCTTCGCGTCTTATGGCGCACTGAATACTGCTATCAATGGTATAACGGAGCATTTGGAGGTTACTATTCCTATCGTTAATCAAAAATTTTCAGTTGATGTCAACCCGTTTCAGGCATTTGGCATAACAGGATTTATGGGACTTATCAAGACGTTTATTCTCGGCGCTTCGGTTATGAAATCGGAACAATGGGCGAAACGAATATGCGGCGCGATGTAACAGGAGGGTGATATGGTTGATTGAAATTAAAATCCCGAAAGAAATCACGGAATATAAGGAGAAATTCCTTTTCGGTCTGACGGTTCGGCAGTTCATCTCGGTAGCCGCTGCGCTTGCCGTCTGCGTTCCGCTTTACATTTTCGGCAAGGACTATCTCGGCGATGACGCAGCAAGCTGGCTCGTCATTCTCATCGGCGTCCCTATTTTCGGCTTTGGTTTCGTGAAATACAACGGAATGACGTTCGAGCAGCTTCTTGTGGTGATTTATCGGCAGAAATGGAAAGAACCGCAGAAGCGCAAGTACATCGAACTTCCTGTGTTCTGGAATTTTCGCGAGGAAATGAACGCAAACGAGCTTGCTAAAAAGCGTGATTACATCAAATACTCAAAGCGCAAAGCAGCAGCTGCGCCAAAAGCTGCAAAATCCAACAACAAAAAGAAGGTGTTAAAAATTGAAGAAAACAAAGACAACAAAGGCGACAAAGGCAAAAAACAGCGCAAAGGAAACCGACAAAAAGCGCTTGGCAAAGCAGAAAAAGAAGCAGCCGAAAAAATCAAAGAAAAAGGTTGAGGTGCGAAAAATCGCGAAATCGGTGCAGGATACAATCCCCTACGAACGGTTTCGCAGCACTCACATTATGGAGGTGACAAAAAATCACTTCTCCAAGACGTACTCTTTTTCGGACATCTGCTACACCGCTGCCGATGAAACCGAGCAGGAGCGAATTATGCTTGCCTACAGCGACTTGCTCAACAGCTTCGATACAAGCGATGATATTCAGATAACGCTTCACAACGACGTTATCAATCAGAAAGAGTTCGAGCGAAAAATCACGCTGCCGCACAAGAACGACGGTTTTGACGAGTTCCGCGATGAGTATAACCAAATGCTCCGCGATAAGATGGAACAGGGACAGAACGGCATTACCACGAAAAAGTATTTCACCTTGACCGTGCAGGCGGTTGACCTCGAAGAAGCAAAGCAGAAATTCACAACGCGCGAGGTTTATATGCGCACCTGTTTTCAGAAGCTCCAAAGCGAGATTACTCCGCTGAAAGCAAACGAGCGCGTGCGCATTTTGGCAGATATCTTTCGTGGCGCAAACCAAGAAATTCGCCCGATTTCAGCCTCGGAATTTAAGCGCTGCGCGGAAAAATCGCTGTGCTGCCCCGATTACTTCGAGTTCAAGAAAGACTACTTTATGTTCGGCGAAAAATGGGCGAGAATGATTTATCTGAAGCAATTACCCTCGGCGCTTTCGGATAATCTGCTGACTCAAATCTGCGAAATGCCTGTTCCCCTGCTTACAACCGTAAATATCGCACCCGTTGACCCTGCTGACGCGATTAAGGTTGTAAAACGTCAGCTCACGTCAATGCGTGCTAATAAGCTGCAAAAGGAGAAAAAGGCGCAGCAGCACGGCGTTTACTCCGAAGTAATCAACGATGATTTGAAACAATCGCTCGAGGAGGGCGAGGAGCTGCTTTCTGACCTCACAAGCAAAAATCAGAAGATGTTCCTTGTAAACCTCGTTGTGATGATAACAGGTTCGAGCTTCGAGGAGCTTGAGAGCAACACCGAAAAAATCGAGGCGATTTTCCGTCAAAAAGTCTGCACGACCACTCGCGCAGCGTTTCAGCAAGAGGACGCGCTTGCCGTTTGTCTGCCGCTTGGAAACACAAGTCGCCTGCCTGTGCGCAGAACGCTCACAACCGAAAGCACCGCCGTTTTCCTGCCGTTCAACAGCAAAGAGTTGTCGCAGAACGGCGGTTTCTATTACGGTCTTAACTCGATAACGAACAACCTCGTTATCTTTGACCGCACGTCCCTGTCCAACGCAAACGGCTTTATTCTCGGCTGCCCCGGTTCGGGCAAATCATTCGCAGGAAAACGTGAAATCACAAACGCTTTTCTTGCGACAGATGATGAGATAATCATAATCGACCCCGAGCGCGAATATACCGAACTTACGCAGAATTTTAAGGGCGAAGTCATCTACATTTCCGAGAACAGCCAAAGCCACTTGAACCCGCTTGAAATCTCGCTTGCCGAGTATGAGGCGGGTGAGGACGTTATCTCGGGCAAATACAACTTTTTCCTGTCGTTCTTTGAAACGATAATGGGTTCAAGCGGCATTACACCCGAGCAGAAAACGATAATAGACAACGTTTTGCACGAGGTTTATCACGAATTCTTGCTCGGAAACACAAAGGAAATGCCCACGCTGAAGGACTACTATGAGGCATTGAAAGCGTACCCGTCCGATGAAGCGAGAAGCCTTTCGGTTTCGCTTGAGCTCTACGTCAACGGTTCGATGAGAGCGTTCTCGCACAAATCTAACGTTGACGTAAACAACAGAATTGTTGTGTATGACATCAAAGATTTGGGCAAGCAGCTCAAACCGCTTGGAATGATGGTCGTTCTCGAAAACCTTTGGGACGCGATTGTGAAAAACCGTGCAAGAGGCATAAGAACGCGAATTTACATTGACGAGATTTATCTTCTTTTTCAGTCAGAGCAAAGTTCAAACTTCCTTTTCGAGCTTTACAAAAGAGCGAGAAAATGGGGCGGTATTCCTACGGGAATTACGCAAAATGTCGAGGATTTGCTCCGAAGCGACACGGCACGTTCTATGCTCTCCAACTCGGAGTTTATCCTTATGCTCAATCAAGCGGCAAGCGACCGCGACAAGCTCGCGCACCTTTTGAAGATAACCGACACAATGATGGATTTCGTGACGGGTGCAAATCCGGGCTGCGGTCTTATTTACTGCGGAATGAACGGCTGCCTGCCGTTTAAGGACGAGTTCCCGACCGACACCAAGCTGTACAAGATGATGACCACGAAATTCGGCGAATAAGGAGGCGCACGGTGAGAGAATTAAGTTCGCAGATAAACAAATCGCTCAAAGTCGCAAGTTCCACCGTGCGTTTCGGTGGGCGAACCGTTAAGGTCTGCGGAAACACAATCAAAAAGACAATCCACGCACCCGCTGAAGCGAAGAAGAACATCAAACTGCTGAAAGTCAAGTTCCGCAGCCTTCAAAAAGCAACCGCCAAAGGAAAACTGAAGAAGGCTGTTGGAGTTGTGGGAAAGACGGCTGTAAAAGGCGGAAAGGCAGCAGTAAAAGGTGTTAAATCCGGCGCAATCGGAGGTGCAAGATTTGCAGCAAACTCGGCGGATAGACTTGTTGACAGCATAGACAACGACACTGTTAGATTTGCGAAGCAATCTGCTGACGCGGCTAGAGCAGCAGCCTCGGCTGCAAAAAAGGCAGGAAAAGTCGCAGGTAAAACAATAAATAAGACTTCCAAAGCAGTTCGGACGCTTGCCACAAAAAAGGGGCGCAGAAAGCTCTCGAAATCCGTTAAGCGCAAAATTAACAACGTAAAGCGGAATGTAAGACAAGCAAAAAAAGTTGCAAAAGCAACAGCAAAAACAGCTAAAGCAACAGCAAAAGTAGCTAAAGCAGCAGCAAAACTTGTTGTTAATCTGGTAGGAAAGGTCATAAACCTCATTGTTTCGACTGCTCCTTGGAGCTTGATTATTATCGGAGTGGTAGTCCTTGTCTTATTGCTTGTTTTTCTTGTAACGAACAGTTTTGCGGCAACAGCAGGAGGTCAAGAACGTATCGCAGGCTGGACTATAAGCTCGAGTGATACTGTAGAGGACGTCTATACTAACATCCGCGAGCTTGCCGTTAGAATGGAAACCGCCTGCGAAAACAGCTTTTCTAACGCTCTGAAACAGGAAATAACTAATTTCTGTTCCGAAGCTGCAACCCCGCCACACATTATCTCTTATAAAATTGGCGAAGGCAGCGGAACGATTTACCCTGCAAGAAGCGCTGACGGACAGATTAACGCGAAAATTGACAGCCTTATCGCAAGTTCAACGGCTTATTCGTCCAAGTATTATTCGGACTTTATGGCGGCATT
>CAMEQX010000016.1 GCA_945933905.1 uncultured Clostridia bacterium | reverse complement strand
ATTTGAGCCCTCGCGGTTCCAGATAACCTTTTTGCCCTCTTTTTCGAGAATGCAGGCAATCATCTCCACGGTTGAGGTTTTGCCGTTGCTTCCCGTGACCGCGATAACTTTGTCGGGCAATTTCACCTTCGACAGAATTTTCGGTGACAGCTTCAGCGCAATCTGCCCCGGCATACTCGACCCGCGCCCTATCAGCTTTCCGATAAACCGCAGAATTTTGCAAACTAAAATCGTGAAAAACATTTATTTTACCTCTGTAAATCGTCAATAACCGCCGCCGCCATCAGCAGTCCCGCTGCTGACGGAACATACGCGCAAGAAGCCGGAACACGCTCGGTTATCACGGGCTCTTCCGTTGAATACACCACGCGAAGCCGCTCCACGCCTGCTTTCCTAAGGCGCTGCCGCATAACCCGAGCAAGCGGACAAACCGATGTTTCATAAATATCGGCAACCTTAAATCCCATAGGATTGAGCTTGTTCCCCGCGCCCATTGAGCTGATTATCCGCACGTTTTTCCGAGTGCAAATCACCGCCAAAAGCACCTTTGCGGCCACATCATCAATGCAGTCGAGAACGTAATCATACTCCGAAAAATCGAACTGCTCCACGTTCTCCTCGCCGAAAAAAAGCGGGAATTTCCGCAAGCTAAGCTCGGGGTTTATGTCGAGAAAACGCTTCTCGCAAACGTCCGTTTTGAGCTGTCCTGTCGTGCTGTGAAGCGCGACAAGCTGACGGTTGATGTTCGAGAGCGCAACCGTGTCGCCGTCGATGATATCAAGCGCGCCGACTCCCGTTCTCACAAGAGCCTCAGCCGCGTGACCGCCGACTCCGCCTAAGCCGAAAACTGCGATTTTCGCGCCCGCAAGCCGCTCGACAGCGTTTTCGCCGAGCAGCTTCGCGGTTCTCTGTAATTCTTCCCTTACCACGGCTTGACCTGTCCGACAATCTCGGAGAGCGACTTTATGCCGTTTTTGTCCATATATTCCTCGATGCCCTCGATGACTTTGAGCGGCGCATACGGGTCGGTGAAAATCGCCGTGCCCATCTGAATTGCGGTTGCGCCCGCAAGCATCATCTCGATTGCGTCCTCCCAAGTCGCGATGCCGCCCATTCCGATTATGGGGATTTTCACCGCGTTAAAGCACTGCCAAACCATTCTGACAGCCACGGGGAACACCGCGGGACCGCTCAGTCCGCCCATATTGTTCTTCAAAATCGGTCTGCGGGAATTGATGTCAATTCGCATTCCGAGCAGCGTGTTGATGAGCGAAATGCAGTCCGCGCCCTCCGCTTCAACAGCTTTCGCAATGCTTGTGATATCGGTGACATTCGGCGTGAGCTTTACGATAAGCGGCTTTTTTGTCGCTCTCCTGACAGCCGCCGTAACCGCCGCCGCGCCCTCGCAGGAAACTCCCCAAGAAGCGCCGCCCTGCTTTACATTCGGGCAGGAAATGTTCAGCTCAATCATATCGATATCCGAAGCGTCAAGCGCCTCAGCAGCCGCGATATAATCGTCAATAACCGCGCCCGCAACGTTTGCTATAATGACGTTTCCTTCCTCTTTTAACGTGGGAAGATAGTACTCGATAAAGCCGTGAACGCCGATGTTCTGAAGTCCGACCGAGTTCAGAATTCCCGAATAGGTTTCGGCGATACGCGGAGGCGGGTTGCCAAGTTTTGGCTCAATCGTCATTCCCTTGCACGAAACTCCGCCCAGCTTTGAAAGCGGGTACAAATCGGTGTAGCACTCGCCGTTTCCGTATGTTCCCGAAGCAGCAATCACGGGGTTCGGAAACTCAACTCCCGCTATTCTTACAGACAAATCAACCACCGAACTTCACCTCCTCAGCATTGAAAACAGGACCGTCCTTGCACACTCTCGAATAAAACTCCTGTCCGTTTCTCACGGTCATACAAGAGCAAACCACGCAAGCTCCCACGCCGCAGCCCATTCTCTGCTCCAGCGAAACTTGGCACGGAACGCCGTTTTCCTCGCAGGTCTTGATGACCGCCTTCAGCATAGGCTCGGGGCCGCACGCGCACACAAGAGCGTACTCGCCCGTTTTAAGCTCCTCGGCAAGCGGCGTTGTCACCATTCCGTGAACGCCCACACTGCCGTCGTCCGTGCAGAGAATTGTTTTCGCGCAGTATTCTTCGAATTCGTCCTTGAGGATAATTCTCGAATAGTCGCGGAAACCGAGAATTGCCGTGCAAAGCGAGGTTGTTCTGCGGGCGATTTCCAGCAGCGGAGGAGTTCCTATTCCACCGCCGACAACGATGATTTTCTTGCCCTCGGGAATACGGAAACCGTTTCCGAGCGGTCCGAGGATATCAAGGCTCTCGCCCTCGACATAGCGCGAAAGCTCAGCCGTGCCCTTGCCGCGCACCTCAAAAACAAACCTCAGCGTTCCGTTTTCCTTGTCAATCTCGCAAAGTGAAATCGGTCTGCGAAGTGTAAATCCCGCCACGCCGATATTCGCGAACTGTCCGGGCTGCGCTTCGTCGGCAAGCTCGGGCGCGTCCGCAAGCATTGAATAAATTCCCTTTGCGAGCGTTTTTCGTTCAATTATCGGGTATTTTCCGCAAAAATAACTCATTTCTTCTCCCTTTCCTCGTTTTCGTCAACAACCGCCGCGCGAACGTGAACAGCGTCCGTGCTTTTTTCTTCGCGGGACAGCGTTTTAACTCGGTGAATTGCCATTCTGATTATTATAACAATCAGAAAAATATAGAGAATAAGCCGAAAATTCAGCAGATTTACCGCAATTCCAAGCGAAATTTCCTGAAATGTCAGCATACTCTCAAATATTATCAGCAGAAGCGGCAGTTTTATAAGCGACACCGAAAAAGCGTACCAATCGTAGATTTCCTGCGCGTTTTTCTTGGTGATTTTGTACTGTTTGAACGCGTGACTTTTCAGCACAAGAACCGCGTAAGCTGCAAGAACTCCCAGCGCAAGCACGGGAAAAATCGCCGAAAGCGCCGCTCTGTCGCTGCCGATTGCCTCGCCGCCGTTTATAAACCGCTCGGTCATATAGACGATAACCGCCGCTCCCGCAAGCGATATTATGTCGCAGATTATCCGCGACGGTTTGTAGGAGCGACGGACTGTGATTTTGCCTAATTTCATATCTTTGTAATGTCAACAAGCTCGATGTCCGAGATGCTGCGTTTCGCTTCAAGACAATCAAGCAGCGCGTTTGCCGTGTCAATCGCAGTCAGGCACACAATCGAACGCTCAACCGCTTTTCTTCTCATACGAACGCTGTCCAGCGACGGCTTTCTGCCTGTTTCCGACGTCGAGATAACGTAGCTTATCTCGCCGCTTTCAAGCAGCGTGATAACATTCGGCTCTTGCTCGTCGTGAATACGGTAAACGTGGTTCGCGGCAATCATATTTCGATTGAGAACCGAAGCCGTGCCGCCCGTAGCGTAAATCTTGAAGCCAAGCTCCTCAAAGCGCGAAGCAATCTCGATAATCTCGTTTTTGTCGCTGTCGCGGACGGAAATAAGCACGCCGTAGCTTCCGTCCTTGGAGTTCGGGTTAGGACCGTCAGCGGGGTGAGTGAACTTGTAGCCCGCCGCCATAAGTCCCTTGTAGAGCGCGTCGCCGAACGTTCTCGCAATGCCGAGGCACTCGCCCGTTGACTTCATCTCGGGACCGAGCTGATTGTCAACATCGTGGAGCTTCTCAAAGCTGAACACGGGCACCTTAACCGCGATATAATCGGCTTCGCGGTAAAGTCCGCTCTTGTAGCCCATATCCTTGAGCTTTTTGCCGAGAATGATTTTTGTCGCGAGGTCAACCATAGGAACTCCAGTAACCTTGCTGATGTAAGGCACGGTTCTCGATGAACGCGGGTTCACCTCAATAACGTAAACCTCGTGGTTATACACAACGTACTGAATGTTTACAAGACCGATAACGTGGAGTGCTTTCGCGAGCTTTTCTGTGTAATCCACGATAACCTTTTTGATGTGCGCCGAGAGGTTCTGGCAGGGGTAAATCGAAATCGAGTCGCCCGAGTGAATTCCTGCGCGCTCAACGTGCTCCATAATACCGGGGATTACGAAATCCTCGCCGTCACAAATCGCGTCAACCTCAACCTCCGTTCCCATCATATATTTGTCGATAAGAACGGGATTTTCCAGCTCGTGAGCGGTGATTATCTTCATATATTCCGAAACATCGGAGTCGGCGTGCGCGATAATCATATTCTGACCGCCGAGAACGTAAGAGGGGCGCAGCAAAACGGGATAACCGAGCTCGTTTGCCGCTTTGAGCGCTTCTTCCTCTGTGAAGACGGTTTCGCCCTTCGGACGAGGAATGTTGCACTTTTCAAGCAGCTCGTCAAACAGCTCTCTGTCCTCCGCCGCGTCAATATCCGCAGCCTGCGTTCCGAGAATGCGAACACCCATTTCCGTGAGGTGTTTCGTGAGCTTAATCGCGGTCTGTCCGCCGAACTGAACAACGCAGCCATACGGTTTTTCGGTCGCGATAAGCGCCTCAACGTCCTCTCTCGTGAGCGGGTCGAAGTAAAGGCGCGTGCCCGTGTCAAAGTCCGTGGAAACGGTTTCGGGGTTGTTGTTGCAGATAATCGCCTCGCAGCCCTCTTCTTTCAGCGTCCACACGCAATGAACCGAGCAATAATCGAACTCAATTCCCTGTCCTATGCGAATAGGTCCCGAGCCGAAAACGATAACCTTTTTCTTGTCGGAAGGGTGCTGCTCGATGAACTCCGCAGCCTCGTTCTCGTCGTCAAAATCGTTGTAGAAATAAGGCGTTTCTGCGGAAAATTCAGCTGCGCAGGTGTCAACCATTTTATAAACCGCAAGCTTTTTCGCGGGGCATTTCTGTCCCGAAATCCGCTCAATCGTGCTGTCGAGATAGCAATATTTCTTCGCTGTTTCGTATTGCTCAACCGTGGGCTCACCCTCGGCAAGCCACTTTTCAAGCGCGACAAGATTGTTGAGCTTCGCGATAAACCACTTGTCAATCTTGGTGATTTCGTGAATTCTGTCGATGGAAATTCCGCGCTTCAGTGCCTCGAAAACGCAGAACGAGCGGTCAACATCCACGTCATAGAGCTTCTTCTCAACCTGTTCATCGGAAAGCTCCGTGAAATCGCGCTTTGTGAGCGTGTCCATTCCAAGCTCAATCGAGCGCACCGCTTTCATCATTCCCGCTTCAAAACTCGGCGCAATCGCCATAATTTCGCCGGTCGCCTTCATCTGCGTACCGAGCG
The DNA here is from genome assembly GCA_945933905.1 of uncultured Clostridia bacterium. Lineage (GTDB taxonomy): Bacteria > Bacillota > Clostridia > Oscillospirales > Ruminococcaceae > CAG-115. Next base: position 5,991 of record CAMEQX010000016.1, on the reverse strand, counting down.
TTTTCTTCGCGTAAACGAATTTGTCGAACGGCCATTTCGGGAATTTTACCACAAGATAGTCGAGCGCGGGCTCAAATGCTGCGTAGGTTTTTCCCGTAACCTGATTTACGATTTCATCAAGCGTGTAGCCCACGGCAATTCTCGCGGCAACCTTTGCTATCGGGTAGCCGGTCGCCTTTGACGCGAGTGCAGATGAGCGCGAAACACGCGGGTTAACCTCGATAACCGCGTACTCAAAACTGTCGGGTTTCAGCGCAAACTGACAGTTGCAGCCGCCCTCGACCTTCAGCGCCTGAATGATATCGAGTGCCGCGGTTCTCAGCATTTGATATTCCTTATCGGCAAGCGTTACCGCGGGAGCTACGACAATCGAGTCGCCAGTGTGAACGCCGACAGGGTCAAAGTTCTCCATCGAGCAGACCGTGATGACGTTGTTTTTGCTGTCGCGGATAACCTCAAACTCGATTTCCTTCCAGCCCGAAATGCACTTTTCAACGAGAATTTGCGTTATCGGTGAAAGGCGCAGACCGTTTGTCGCGATTTCGTGGAGTTCCTCGCGGGTTTGGGCGATACCGCCGCCCGTGCCTCCGAGAGTGAACGCGGGGCGGACGATTACGGGATAACCGATTTCCTCCGCGAAATCCATAGCGTCTTCAAGCGTTTCCACAACCTTTGACGGAATACAAGGCTGTCCGATTTCCTCCATCGTGTCCTTAAACGCCTGTCTGTCCTCGGCTTTGTGGATTGTTTCGGGATTTGAACCGAGCAGCTTTACACCGTGCTCCGCGAGAAATCCGCTCTCGGCGAGCTGCATAGAAAGCGTGAGCGCGGTCTGTCCGCCGAGATTTGAAAGCACGCTGTCAGGCTTTTCTATCTCGATTACACGCTTCACCACATCAAGCGTGAGCGGCTCGATGTAGATTTTGTCCGCCATGTGCTTGTCGGTCATAATTGTCGCGGGGTTCGAGTTTATCAGAACAACCTCGAGTCCCTCCGCCTTGAGCGCGCGGCAAGCCTGCGTTCCCGCATAGTCAAATTCGGCTGCCTGTCCGATTACGATAGGTCCCGAGCCGATTACAAGAACCTTTTTTATATCACTTCTCAACGGCATATCATTTACCCTCCATCAGCTTAATAAACTCATCGAACAAATACGATGTGTCGTGCGGGCCGCCGCACGCTTCGGGGTGAAACTGAACCGTGAAAGCAGGCGCGTTTTTATAGCGAATTCCTTCACAAGTGCCGTCGTTGTTGTTGATGTGGCTGATTTCGCCCGTCGCTTCGGGAAGCGTTTCTGCCACAACCGCATAGCCGTGGTTTTGCGACGTGATAAACGTGCGGTCAATCGCCAAATCCTTGACGGGCTGATTTCCGCCGCGGTGACCGTACTTCATCTTGGTTGTGGAAGCGCCGTTTGCAAGCGCAAGAAGCTGATGTCCCAGACAAATGCCGAACGTGGCAATCTGCGCGGGAATAAGCTCACGCAGCGTGTTTATCGAAACGGGATTTTGCTGCGGGTCGCCGGGGCCGTTTGAAAGCATAATTCCGTCGGGATTGAGCGCTTTTATCTCCTCGGCAGAGGTGTCGTGCGGAACAACCGTGACGTTGCACCCGCGCTTTATCAGCTCGCGTCTGATGTTGAATTTGTAGCCGTAGTCAATCAAAACCACGTTATATTTCGCGTTTTCCGCAGTAAAGGTCTGCTTCTCCTTAACGCTTACTTTCGGCACGGGCGGCTCTTCCTTGTAATTTCTGATTTCTTCAAGAAGCGCGTTTTTGTCGAAATCCCCGCAGACAATCGCGCCGTTCATAACGCCGAATTCGCGGATAATTCTCGTCAATTTTCTCGTGTCGATGTCATAAATCCCGACAATTCCGTGCGATTTTATATAATCATTCAGGTTGTCCTCGCAGCGAAAATTTGACGGAAAATCGCAGTATTCACGGACAATATATCCCGAAACCACGCTCCCGTTGCTCTCGGGGTCGATTTTGTTTACGCCGTAGTTTCCGATAAGGGGAAAAGTCTGCGTGATAATCTGTCCGCAGTAGGACGGGTCGGTGAGCGTTTCCTGATAGCCCGTCATCGCCGTGGTGAACACAATTTCACCCAGCACCTTTCCCTCAGCGCCGAACGATTTCCCCTCGAAAACCGTTCCGTCCGCCAAAACCAAGCTCGCTTTCTTTTTGTTCTCAAATCTCATTTTTTTGCTCCTTAACCGTTAATAACGATTTTTCCCACCTGCGCCATAATTTCATCGCGCATACGGATTGCTTCTCTGCGCGCTGCTTCAGCGAATTCGTGCTCGCTGACTCTCTGTTTCTGATAAGCACACATAATTCCTCTGGAGCTGTTTACTATGCCGCCCAAGCCGTTTTTGTCGAACGCGCCCGCGATATCCGCAGCAGTCGCGCCCTGAGCGCCATAGCCGGGGATAAGGAAGAACGTTCTCGGCAAAAGCGCGCGCAAGGTCTTTATCTGCTCGGGATATGTAGCTCCGACAACCGCTCCCACGCCGCTGTAACCGTAAACTCCCGGAAGCTCCTCGCCCCACTTCTCGCACATTTTTCCCATAACCTCATAAATCGGCTCGCCGTCAATCAGTCTGTCCTGAAGCTCGCCGCTCGAGGGATTTGACGTTTTTACGAGAACGAAAATTCCCTTGTCATTCTCCGAGCAAATCTTCAAAAGCGGCTTTATTCCGTCACTTCCAAGATAACCGTTAACCGTGAGCGCGTCGCCCAGAAACGGCTCAATCTCGGTTGAACCAACCTTGACTTTGCCGAGATGCGCCGCCGCATACGCTTCCATTGTCGTGCCGATATCGTTGCGCTTGCCGTCCGTGATAACGTACATTCCCTTTGAGCGCGCGTATTCCTGCGTTTTGTAGAGCGTTTTCATTCCCGCTGCGCCGTACATTTCGTAATAAGCCGCCTGCGGTTTAACCGCGGGAACGATGTCATAAAGCGCGTCAATCAGCCCTTTGTTGAACTCGAGCAGCGCCTTTGCTGCGCCTTTGAGCGTTTCGCCGTACTTTTCAAAGCAGCGCTTTCTGATGTACTCGGGGACGTAATCCAGCTTCGGATCAAGTCCCGCAACGGTGGGGTTTTGCATTTGTTCGATTTTCTCAATCAAGCGGTCAAGTGACATAATTTCTTCTCCTTACTTATCTTCATAGACGATTTTTCCGTCTAAGATGGTCTTTTTTACTCTGCCTTTGAGCGTCATACCCTTGAAACAGGTGTTCTTTGATTTGCCGTGGAGCTTCTCGGGGTCAACCGTCCACTCCTCGTTCAAATCGACAATCGCGATATCCGCGGGCTCACCCTCGCTGAAATTGCCGCCGGGAATGTTAAGGATTTTGCGCGGATTTACGCACATCAGCCTTACAATCTTCGAGAGCGGGAGCTTTCCCGTGTGATAAAGCTGCGTGAGCGTCACCGCAAGCAAGGTTTCCAGCCCGACAACACCGTTCGGTGCTTTCTCAAAATCGGCTTTTTCCTCGGCGGAATGAGGCGCGTGGTCGGTGACGATACAGTCAATCGTGCCGTCGCAGACGCCCTCGGTTATCGCCTCAACGTCTTCCATTGTGCGAAGCGGCGGGTTCATTCGATAATCCGCGTCGCGCGAAAGCAGCTTTTCATCGGTCATCGAGAAATAGTGCGGACAGGTTTCCGAAGTCACCATAACCCCATACCGCGCCGCCACTCTCAGCAGCAGCATACTTGTCGCCGTGGAAACGTGCGCGATGTGAATAGGCATCTCCAAGTCCCCCGCAAGCACGATTTCGCGCGCTGTCGAAATATCCTCGGAAATTCGGTGCATTCCCTTAACGCCGAGCTCCTTTGAAACCTTGCCGCTGTTGATAATTCCGCCCGCGACAACGTCTTGGTCCTCGCAGTGTGAAATCACTTTCAGCCCCGCGTAGTGCGCCTTGACAAGTGCCTGAGCCATAATTTTCGCGTTCTTCACGGGCTTTCCGTCATCGGAAACCGCCACGCAGCCCGCTTTCCTCAGCTCCTCGAAATCGCACAGCTCGTCGCCCTTCAGACCTTTTGTTATGCAGCCCACGGGATAAACCTTCACCTTCGACTGCTTCGCCTTTTCGAGAATATATTTCTCGGTTTCTGCGTTATCCACAACAGGCGTTGTGTTCGGCATACAAGCAACCGCCGTTACTCCGCCCGCCACAGCAGCGTTTCCGCCCGTGATGATGTCCTCCTTGTGCGTTTGACCGGGGTCGCGCAGGTGAACGTGCATATCGCAAATTCCCGGAATTACCGCAAGCCCCGTGCAGTCGATAACCTCGTCTGCGTTTTCCGCGATAGTCGGCGCGCATTTTACGATAACTCCGTCCTCCGCGAGAATATCCGCCGTTCCCTCAAAACCGTTCGCGCTGTCCACAACATATCCGTTTTTCAGCAAAAGCCTCATATCTTCTCCTATCTTCAACCCGAAGCGCCGTTTTCGGCAGCCTCGCAAATTACAACCTTGTCCGCTCCGTCAATTTCTTTAACCATAACCCGAACCTTCTCGCTGTGAGAAGTCGGAAGATTTTTCCCGATATAGTCCGCTCTTATCGGCAGCTCTCGGTGACCTCTGTCAATCAGCACGGCAAGCTGTATCACCTTCGGTCTGCCGCGTGACACAAGCGCGTCCATTGCCGCTCTCGCCGAGCGCCCCGTGAAAATCACGTCGTCGATTATCACAACGTGCTTTCCCGTGATGTCAAAATCAATCCTGCTTGCGTCATTTTCGCCGCGCCTGCGCTCATCATCGCGAAACGGCGTTATATCAAGCAGCCCCGTGGGGATTTCTCTCCCCTCGTTTTCGGCAATCTTCGCGGCAATCCGCTTCGCAAGCACCGCGCCCCGCGAATAAATCCCGATTAAACACAGATTATCCGCGCCCTTGCTGCGCTCGATTATCTCAAAGGAAATCCGTGTTATCGCACGCGAAACGGCGTTTTCATCAAGAATTTCCGCTTTTACGGCAAGTTCCTCCACTCGCGCACTCCTCCCAAAAAATTCCACAAAAAAACCGCGTATAAACGCGGCAATAAAGGCTCGATTTATTCCAAACGCGCAAAAACGCGCGGAATTATCACAAAATCCAAACCTTGTCGGCGTCGCCGCACCGACTTAAAAGCCGCTGATTTCGTATCTCTATACATTATAATAGAAAAACGACATTTTGTCAAGGGGGAAACCGCATTTTCAGCAAATTTTTTCTCTTCTCCCGCTAGCCCAAAAGCCACTCCTTCGCGTCCTCGAGCCCGCCTAAAAAGTTCACCTCAAACCCGTTTCCCGACAACTCTTTCTTGAATTTCCGCGCGGTTTTCCTGTCAAGACCGACAAACGCGATTTTCAAAAAACGCTTCCCGCAAACCGCGATTTTCACCGCTTCAATGATTTTCTCGGTAACCTCGGTTTCGTCAAAAACAAAACAAACATACGCGGGAGCAGAGGGCTTTGTGAAAAGCTCTACGTCACAGCTGAGCTTTTCCGTCACAAGTTCCTCGAATCCGAAAATCCCGTCAAGATGCTCAAACCATATTTCCCCGCCGTTATAACAAAGCGCGAAGGATTTCTTTCGATATCCCGCAAGCTTCTCGCCGGTTTTCTCGTCCACTTTTTCACCTCAAGTTGAGGAAAACCCGAGCGCAAAACTCGGGTTTTCGGATAATTACTGCATAAGCTCTTTTACAAGCGCGTCAAGCTGCGCGTCATTCTCGGGAGCGAGCGCGGATTTCAGCGTAACGGTGGTTTCGGTGAACGTGATGTTCTTGGAGTTCTCGAACAGCTTCTTGATAACCTTTGCCGCGTTCGGTGCCCACGAGCCGTTCTCGATGATACCGATAAGACGGTTCTGGTAGTTTCTCTCAACAAGGTGCGCGATGAATTCACGCATTGTCGGGAAAGCGTCGGCATTGTAGGTTGTTGTCGCGAGAACAAGCTTTCCATAGCGGAACGCGTCCTCGACAGCCTCAG
>CAMEQX010000015.1 GCA_945933905.1 uncultured Clostridia bacterium | reverse complement strand
CGCTTCGCGCGGAGTGCCTCCGGCGGCAAAGAACCTTTTTCTGAAGAAAAAGGTTCTTTGATTTCCAAAAAGACTTTTTTCGCTTCGCGGTTCGTTTCTTCTTATTTTTGCTCCATCGGCTCGAGTGTGTGCGCAGCGTCTCGCCGCCTGTTCTTTATCAGGAACACCGACAGCACCTTCGACAAAAATACCAGTGAATCAATCTGCTCCTGCGTCCAAAAACGATTCTCGCGGCACTCGTCAAACCCGACAAACCCCTTGAACTCGCCGTTGTCCAAAATCGCGCACTGAAGCATCGATTTTATCCCCTGCGGCTCCAAAATCGCTCTCGTCGGTTTATCAAGCTCACTTATATCACGGCAGTAGAAAATCCCCTCGTCATTCATATTCTCGCGATAATGCCCGCCGAGGTCTTCTTCATACGACACGTTTTGAAGCTCGTCAATCTCGGGTGCCACGCCCTTTGCACACCATTCAAACGTGTTCGAGCAATACGCCCCGTCCTCGCTGTCCTCGAAAATATACACCCTGCTCACGTCAAAATTCTCGCCGACAAACCGCAGCGCTTGATTTATACAAGCGTTCAAATCCGTCCCCGAGTAAAGCAGGCTGAAAATCCGCATTATCAGCGGCACCGCGCCGTTCGGATTTGCGCTCAGAACAACGTTTTCTCTGCCTTTCTTTACGGCTTCCTCCGTGCGATAGGTTATCTCGTTCATCAAATTTGAGTCAAACAGCACCACGCAGTTTTTACCGCGGTTTTTCGCCTGATACAGCGCGCTGTCCGCTTGTTTGAGCAGCTGTCGGTAATCGCGGTTTTCGGGATTTGCTATGGAGATACCGATACTGCTCTTTATCCCGTTAAGCTGAGGAATGTTGATTTGCGCGACTTTTTCGAGAATTTGATTGCCCTTTCTCTCGGCAAGTGCCGCCGTTGCGTGAGGAACAAACACAAAATACTCGTCGCCGCCGTATCTTCCCACGATATCGCAGTCGCGGAAAACCTCCTTTACGGTTGTCGCGAACATCTTCAAAAATTCATCGCCGAAAATATGTCCGAAGCGGTCGTTTATGCTCTTGAAATCGTCCACGTCTATCATCAAAAGCGCGCCCGATGAGCTCCGCTTCAGCTCGTTTTTGATAAGCTCCTCAGTTGTTGCCTTGTTGTAAATATCAACGCAAAGATTGTCGTACATCGCGCGCGACTGTATCTCCTCAATCCGCGCCATCTCGTCCTCAACGTCCTCCAGCTTTCCGACAATTCTGAACACAACCCCGTCCTCATCGCAGATACTCCTGAAAATCGCCTTGTTTCTGCGCGGATAGCCCTCAACCATCATCTTCACGATAATTGTTTCTGTGGAAACGCTGTCCGAGAGCTTTTTAAGCACGCTTACAAAGCTTTCTCTGTCCTCCTCGCAGAGCTTTGAGAACACGGAATAGTCCTTTGAAATTCCCGAAAGCGTTATGGGGTGAAGCTCGCTGTCGTCCGAGCCTTGATAATAGGTCAGCTCATCGATATCGGGCGAATAGTTGAAAATTGTCACGTTCACCTCGCCGATAAGCACCTGATACATCTGATTGCGGACAGCCTCCTGCTTGCGCGACTCAACCTGCTCACTGATATCGGAAATTACCGTGTAGAGCGTCATCGCGCCGTCTTCCTCAACAGTGCTGTACGTCGCTTTCACCCAAATATGCCGTCCGTCCGCGCGAATACACGGGAAGGTTTTCTCGCCTGTCATTCCCGCCGCGATTTTATAGCGGTTGAGGAAAATGCTTATCGGGTTGTTCTCGCGGAGGAAATTCATCTTATTGTTTTCGCCGAAAATCCTGTACATTTTCTCGCTGAGATAAACAGGCAGAATTTCATCTTCTGTGCAGCGGAAAATTCCCAAGCCCATCGGTATATGACGGACGGTTTTTCTGAGCAGGCTGTCGGTTTTTTCGCGCTCCATCCACTTTGCCTCGCGCGCGGTGCTTTTCAGCGCCTCGTCTTGTTCTTTGAGAACTTTCTCTGTGATATCCGACAGCGAGATGCAGATTATCGGGTTTTTGTCCGTGCCGCCGAGCCGTCTGTGTATCGAGTCAAGATAGATTAGGTCGCCGTTTTTCTTGTAGCGGCGGCAAACCGTGCGTATCGCTCTTCCCGTTTTTGCGGCTTCAAGGCAGGCGTTTTTCGAGATTTCCACGTCTTCGGGGTAGAGGTGTTCCCAAACGTTTGTGTTCTCCTCAAGATAGCTGTTGTCCGCGGTGTAGCCCATAATGTTGAGGTATTCCTCGTTCACGCGGATAACCTCAAGCCTGTCGCCCGTAAATTCATAAATTCCGAAGCCGCCGAAAATGCTCCCGATTATCTTCGACAAAACCGAGTCGTTTCCGAAAATCTTGTTTATGTCAACGTCCATTCCGTAGGTTTCAACCTCGGTTTCCTGCGCTGTGATGATGTTTTCGGACAGAAGCGCGGCAAATTCCTCCTCGGGAACAGGTCTTGCAAAATAATAGCCCTGAATATACCCGCAGCCTATGCTTTCGAGGAACTCAAACTGCTCGCGCGTTTCCACGCCCTGAGCCAGCATAGGTGAGTTCAGCCATTTTCCCGTGCGGACAAGGGAGGTTACGATTGCTCCGATTTTGCCGTTTTTCTCGAAGCCCTCCATAAATTTCATATCCAGCTTCAGCACGTCAAACGGCATTGTCTTCAGCGTGTTCATCGAAGAAACTCCCCCGCCGAAGCCGTCGAGAATTATCGGAAATCCCGCCGAGCGCAGCTTTTTTATCGTATCGACAAGCGTTGCCGAATTGTCCGTAAAAACGGTTTCCGTCACTTCAATTCTGATGTTTCTCGGCTCGATTTTGTATTTGTTTGCGATAGCCGTGATTTTATCGAACATATTCGGGTTGTAGAGGCTTGTTCGCGAGATGTTCACGGAAATCGGAAGCTGTTCCTGTCCCTCATCAACGCGCTTTTTCTGAAACGTGCAGGCTTTTTCCAGAACGTACAAATCAAGCTCCGTGATAAAGCCGTTTTTCTCGAAAATCGGCATAAATTTCTCGGGGAGAATTATTCCTTTTTCGTGATGATTCCAGCGAGAAAGCGCTTCTCCGCCCACATATTTTTTCGCCTTCACGCTGTAAATCGGCTGGAAATATACGGCGAATTCGTTGTTGTGGAGCGCGCGGTAGCACTCGCTGTCGATGCGCTGCTCCTCGAGAATTTTCTGCCGCATTTTCTCGTCGAAATAGGTTATGTGCTCGCGCACGCCGCCTGTAATCGAGCGGCACGCAATCGCGGCTCTTTCAGCCATTTCTTCGATGGAAAGCGAGCGGTCGTCGATTTTATAAACGCCCATATAAAAGCAAAGCTCGCCCGTTGCCTCGCAGTTTTTCACAACCGCGCTTTCAACCGCCGCCACAATCGACTGCGGGTGAACGGAACGCTCGGAATACGGCGTCATTATCGCGAACTGGTCGGCGTAAAACCGCGCGAAAACCCCGCTCTCGTCGATTATCTCGGAGAGCACTTCGGAGATTGTTTTCAGCAGTCTGTCGCCCTCGGCGCGCCCGAGCGAGTTGTTTGCTATGCGGAAATTCCCCACGTTCAGCTTCATCATCGTGTACTCTGTAAGCGGGTTTTCACGGAGCAGCTCCTCGGCTCTTTTGATGAACGCGGCGCGGTTCGGACACCCCGTCAGCGCGTCCTTGTATGCGGTTTCGGTGAGCTCCTTTTCACGCTCGGTTTCGGCGGAAATGTCCGTTATCATCGAATAAAAGAGCTTCTCGCCGGCGTTGTCGGTTATCGTTGTGCCGTTGAGCGAGAGCCGGATTTCCCGCCCGTCATAGCCTCGGCAGCCGAACGTGATTTTGACTTTCGCGCCGGTTTCATAAGCCTCGTTTATGCGGTTTCTGACGGAAAGCACGTCCTCGGTTTCAAGTCCCAAAACGGAGTTTGACAAAACGCTTTTCAGCCCCGTTTCATAGTCGGGATAGCCCAGCATATCGGACAAGCTTTTGTTTATGTAAAGCGTAACCATCGTTCCGTCATCGGCAATCTGCGCGATTGAAATTCCGTTCGGCGCGTCGTTCAGCAGCGATTTAAGCTGCTCGGAGCCTTCGGCTTTGACGCTCTCGGGAGCCGCTGAAGCCGCTTTGCAAAGCGCAATTACGCTCTTTACTCGGTGTAAAAGCAAAGCCTTGTCCGTGTTTTCCGAAACGAAATCCGCCGCACCCAAATCCAGCGCGAGCTTGCAGCTCTCGGGGCTGTTTTCGGGAGTCACCGCGATAACGGGGATTTTGAAAAGCTCGCTGTCCGCGCGCATTTGTGCCAGCACGTCAAAGCTCATTATATCAAGTATCACGGCTTCGACATTTTTCGCGTTTTCGCGCAAAATATCTATCGCACGCTTGCTGTTGTTTTCGGAAATCACGTTGAATACGCCTTCGAGCTTTTTCGACATTTTTTCGAGATTTCCCGCAATAAGAATAGTATTTTCCACACTCATTCTCCCTGATTGTTATGTTTTTTTCTTGGCAAGAATATGAATAAAATCTCCGCAGCAAAGCCGACTATCATCAAAATCAATCTTATCGGCTCCGAGAAAAAGAACGCGATTTCGGCGAATTTTTCGATGTTCCAAAACAGCACAACGCCGATTGCCGCAGCGAAAATTGCCGCAATCAAAACCGCGCCCGCCGCGATATCCTTGCACTTTTTTATCAAATCGTCCCGCTCGGGACAAACCTTGTCGCAAAGCCGCTCCAGCGCCGTGTTCACGCACTCGAGCGATAACACAACCGCGCAAGTCAACAAGAGTATCGCCCACTCCGAAATCCTGAACGAGTAGAATTTCGCGCCGAAGAAAATCACCGTTGCCGCGGCGCAGAGGTGAAATCGGAAATTCCGCTCGGAAAGCGCGCTCAGAAGCCCTCGTCCCGCGTAAAAAAATCCCTTGAAAAAGCTCATCTCGTTATCCCAAGCCTTTGCAGAACATTTTCCTGTTTTTCAAACATTTCCTTTTCCTCATCGGCTGTTTCGTGGTCGTAGCCGAGCAGATGAAACAGCGAGTGCGCTATCAAAAACGCCGTTTCGCGCTTCATCGAGTGCCCGTAATCCTCGCTCTGAGCCCTTGCTTTTTCAAGCGAAATCACGATATCTCCGAGGATTACCGCGTCGTTTTCGTGGTTCACCTCAAAGCCTTCCTCGGTGAACGCGGGAAACGAAAGCACATCGGTTTCGCGGTCGATATCGCGGTGCTGCTTGTTGAGCTCACGGATTTTTTCGTTGTCAACAAACGTCACCGAAACCTCCGCGTCGTCGTCCATTTCCTCCTCCGCGAGAGCCTGTTCCGTGCATTTTTGAACAAGCTCCTCCGCGTCAAAATCAAGCTTTATTTTGTCCTGTTCATCGGAAAAATCAACGTAAATTTTCATCTTAACTCCTTTTTGCTATGAAAAACAATCTCGGAAATCTGAAGATTATTTCGCCGTTTTTCTGCGCGGGATAAGCCTTTTCAACCTCGCGCTTCACGTCACTCGTAAAATCCTCTTTTTCCTTGTCGGAAAGCACGTCGAGATAGGGTTTCAAGCCGGTTGATTTGTACCATTCGATTATGCTGTCGATGCTCGGCATTCTGTGGCAGTAAACCGTTTTCCATATCTCAAAATCGCTCGACAAATCAGAGAGAATGTCGAAATATTCGCCCTCGGTGAGCGTGAAAAATATGCGCGGATTTGTGAATTTTTCGCGCCATTTTTCGCTTGTCGAAATGCGCCCGATGATTTGATGAATAGGCTCGTCAAAGTTCACGGGAATTTGCACCGCAAGCACTCCGCCGCTTTTCAGCAGAGAAAACATCTTCGGCAAAAGCTCGCTGTGATTAGGCACCCACTGAATGCACGCGTTTGAGAAAACCACGTCGAATTTTCCCGAAAATTCCGACAAATCTCCGCCTGCGTCACGCTTGATAAACTCGCAGTCGGGGTTGTCGCGGCGCGCGGCTTCCAGCATATTTTCGCTTGAATCCAAGCCGACTGCCCGAGCGCTCGGAAAGCGATTTTTGACAACGCGCGTGCTGTTTCCGGGACCGCAGCCTATGTCGATAATTTCACTCGGATTTATGTCAATTCTCGCCGCCAAATCGACAGCGGGCTGAGTTCGCTGCGCCTTGAATTTGAGGTAGAGATTGTCGTTCCAGTCAGCCATTTTTCCCTCTCCGTTCACGGCGAGAGCCGCTATACGGCTAAGAGGCGTTTACGATATCCTGAACCAGCTTGTGCCGCACAACGTCCTTTTCCGTGAAGTAATTTTCGCCGATATCCTCCACGTTTTTCAGCACGCGAAGCGCTTCCACAAGTCCCGATTTTTTGCTCTCGGGAAGGTCAATCTGCGTGATGTCGCCCGTGATAACCATTTTCGAGTTGAACCCAAGACGCGTCAGGAACATTTTCATCTGCTCGCGCGTGGTATTTTGCGCTTCGTCGAGTATGATAAAGCTGTCGTCCAGCGTTCTTCCGCGCATATACGCAAGCGGCGCAACCTCGATTGTCCCGCGCTCTTGCAGCTTCGCGAAGCTCTCTTGCCCGAGCATCTCGAAAAGCGCGTCATAGAGCGGTCTGAGGTACGGGTCAACCTTGTTCTGCAAATCGCCGGGGAGAAATCCAAGCTTCTCGCCCGCCTCGACAGCCGGTCTTGTCAGGATAATCCGCTGCACTTGTTTTTGCTTGAACGCCGTCACCGCCAGCGCAACCGCGAGGTAGGTTTTTCCCGTGCCCGCAGGACCCACGCCGAAGGTTATCGTGCGCTTTCTTATCATATCGCAGTATTTTTTCTGCCCGACCGTTTTCGGTTTAATCGGCTTTCCCGAGCTCGTCACGCAAACGCAGTCCCCCGAAACCGCCGAGATTTCCTCCTCAGCGCCCTCGTTTACCATTGCGATTGCGTAGCGCACCTGTTGTTCCTCGATACTCTCGCCGCGGTGAAAATACCCGCAGAGCGTCCTGAGCGCTTTCTCCGCTTTTTTCACGGAAAGCTCGTCATCACCGCTGATTTTAACCTCGCTTCCGCGCGAAAAAATTGTCACGGAAAACGCTTTTTGGACAAGATTTATATTTCGGTCAAAGTCGCCGAAAACCGCGCTGATTTCCTCCGCGCTGTTTAATTTCATCGATAAATCCGACATTTCATAATCCTCTCTTTTTCAAATCCGCGACAAGTTCAACGTAAAATTCCCGCACGTCAAAGCCCTTGATATCCTCGCGGTTCAGGTCGATTACGTCCGCGTGAGTTATGCCGCGCCGATCTTTCGGGTAGAGCGGAATGAAGCGCTCGCCCCATTTTGCTGACGGAAGCGCGACAAGACCGTCGTTGTCGCCGTCGTATTTCTTGACAACGGGATAGCTCAAATTCAGCGGAAACCGCCCGCTTCGGCGACTTTTCGCCTTTGAGCCGATTGACTGGTAGAAAATCCCGTCAACATCGGGTGTGTTTTTGTTGAACTCCTCGCAAAAGCTCACAGTCAAATCCTTCACCGCCGCCATAAAATTCGGAGCGTCGTCGCCCAGCCGATAAAACGCGCCGTTATACACCTTTTCGATGAATTTTTTCAGGCGCGGCGAGGTTGTTTGAAGCAGGCTCTCCGCGAAAAGACAGCCGCGGTGCGGGGTGTTAACGGTCGTGAGCGACGCGACATATTCCGCGCAGCCGAGCTTTGAAATCGCATATCTCGCGTCCAGCCCGCCCTTTGAGTGCGCGATTATATTCACCTTCCCGCAGCCTGTTCTTGCCACGATATTCTTGATTTTTTCGGCAAGCTCCTTCGAGCTTTCTTCCACCGACAGCGCGCTTTGCTGCTCGCCGTAAAAGATTTTCGCGCCGTTTCGTTCAAGTGCCGCGGGAATTCTCCCCCAGTAATTGAACAGCCTGCTGTCGCGGAAAAATACCCCGTGAACCAGCAAAATCGGGTATTTCGTTTCGCAGATTTTCTCGGCTTTTCGCTTCTCGTCAACCGCGAATTTCTTGCACTCAAACCGAACTTCTCCCACACATTTGATGTAAATTATCATTAGCATCACGAGGTTTACGGGGAAAATGTACCCGAAAATCAGCCCGAGTATGCGGTATTTCACGCCGAGCCTCAAGGACGTGATGTAGGCGCGGATTATTCCGTTCCAGAAAATCACCGTTTCCATCAAAAACAGCACGGCAAAATGCACGATATATCTCGTGAACGGAACAGAACCGTTTGCTATGGAAATGATTTCCAGGATTACAGCGGGAACAGCCGCCGCGCAGCTCACCCAAAACGCCAAAATCAGCTCCGCGCCGCGCCCGAGTATCCGCAGTCGCGCGGTCGGGAATTTTTTCACGGTCGGGAAAATATTGTACAAAACGAAAAATACCGCGAGAATTATCCCCGATGAAATCTTAACGCCCAGCGGCGCGTTTTCGAGAATAAACGGCGCGTTTACCGTAAAACAGAGCGTCAAAAGGCTCAGAATTCTTATCAATGCGTTCATAAAAACTCCTATATACTTTATTATTATACACCTCTGTTTGCAATTTGTCAACAATGAATAAACCGAAATTTTTAAAGAAAAATAGTGTGGGGTGAATTTTATGAATTTGATTGCCTGCTCGGAGTGCTGCCGCTGGCAAAACGACGGCTTTTGTACTCTTGAGGACTTGTCGCGCGCGCGGGTTTCTTCCGTTTCGCGCTGTCGTTATTTTGAGCAGAAATAATGAAGGTAACCTCTAAAAACCTTGTTTGAGTAAAAATGTGTCTAGCACACCGTCTGCTTCTGTCACCGAGCGAAATTTTGTGGTGACGGCGTCCGTGCCGTCACTTTGATATTTCGCTCTGCAACATCGTGTTGACCTCCTCGTAAGGCATCAAGCCTTACTTCGTCGGTTTTCCTAGCATTCGGCGTGCTATACCCATTTTTACTTTTCAAACCGGTTTTTAGAGGTTACCTGAAAAAAGTCCCCGAAAGCTCGGGGACTTGAGTTTATTCATTCGTTATCTCATACCTCACCTGAAGCGCGTGCTGGTCGGTTTTTTCAAGCGGCGCGGCGAGGTTGTTTATTGTCGCGAGATAGTCCGTGCGGAGCATTACATAAACCTTTGAGCCGTCGGTCACGAGGAAATACGGACGGCTCATAATGCTGCTGTGAATGGGCTTGAACGAGCTCACATCGATAAGCGCGGTGCTCGGCTCATCGGGGAAATAAAGGCACGAGCGCCCCGTCGAAGAATACTTGCAGTTTACGGCAAGCTTTCCGTCAACGCAGTCAAAATTCGTTATGCTGTACGCGCCGAAATCTATCGTCCTTTCAAGCGCGCCGTCAAGCGAACAAACGCTCAGCCTTGCGCTGCTGTCGGGGAAGTAGATTTTCCCGCCGTAAACCGCGCAGTACGCGGTACTGTTGTAAGGCGCGGAGGAGGTGATATAATCGGTATCCGCTTCCTTCTCGCAAGTCAGCGGGTTGATTTTCGCATAGCGGAATTTATAATACTGCACCCCGTTCACCGTGGCAGAGGTGTGATATGTCGCGTACAATCTTTCGGTTATCGGGTCGTAGGAAAAACGCGAGGTGGTCGTGGTTATCGGAAGCCCCATTTTAATTGCGGTTTCGCTCTCGAGAACACCTGTCACCGTGTCGCAGATTTTCAGCGCGAGCGGGTCGCTCATTCTGTACTTTCTGATTGTGAGAGTGCTTCCGCTTGCCGAATAGGAGTAAAATCGCCTGTCCTTTTCGAGAAAGAAGTTGCCCGCGCCGGACAAAATCGGGACGGAGGTGTTGCTTGAGCCCGACAGGTCGGTCGGGTGCATAAGAAATGGGCTGTCTGCACCCGCAAGCGCGGGGTTTCCGCAATTTCCGAAAACGCGGTTTGTGAGCGACAGCGCTTTGATTGTTCCGAGAGCCTTTTCGGGCGCGAAATCCCACACAAAACGATAGCCGTTTTCAATCTCGCAGGACTGATTTGAGTTGAAGGTACCGCGCATTGCGTCCGAGCCGGAATACTCATCTCCGGCAGTTCCCAGAACGGAATATTTTCCGCCGAGCAAAAAATCGCTTGCGTTTTCGGGAACGTTGTCGCCGAACAGTATCAAGCCCTTGAGCACGTTTTTGTACATCGGCAGAAATCCGTTGAAATTACGCCTGCTTTCCTGATTAAAAGCCATTTCGTTTGGCAGCTTGAAAATGCCGCTCAGCGCGTTCGTCACCATATTGTGCTCCTCAATCCGCTCCACAACGCGCCCCGTGTCCTTGTCCGTGAGAATTAAAGTTGCTTTTCCGTGCATTTTATGCCTCCGTTTCTACTTGCAAATTGTCGTTTATTCCAAGAATTCTAAGGCTTCTGAAGCTCATCGAAAGCTTTGGAATTTTATCAAAAACCGTGTGCCTGTCGCGAACGCTCTGCCCTCCCGCCATCCCCTTGCCAACCAGCGTCGCGATAAGCTGACCGCTTTGAACAGTCATCTGTCCGCTTGCTGTTTTCAGCGTCACGGTGATTGTGTTTTTGCCCTTGGGAAGATTTTCCGCGAGATAATAAAAGTGAATAAGCTCCCGCGAACTTCCGTTTACCGTGTGGACGCTCTCGCGGGATTTAGTGCCGTTGACGTAAACCGTTGCGAGAAGCGTGTTTGAGCCGCCTCCGTCAACTGTGAAATTCATATCAACCTGCGCGAAAAGGTCCGCTTTTTTCGTTTCAAATTCAAACTCGGCAGCGGTTGCTTCCGTGGTTGAAAGCGAAAGCGCCGCCTCGTTTATCTGCTTTTTGTAAACGTTCCCGAGGCTTGCCCGAATTTCTTCGAGAGCGGCTTCGAGGTCGTTTTTGTGAACCATGGGGTCGGAGTAGTTTCGGTTCTTTGAGTAGAGCTTTGCCGTGAGCGCGCCGTCATAATGATATTCGATTTCACTCAGAGAAATCGTGTACAAGCCGACTCTTTTCTCGGCGATTTGAATAAGCTCGCCCGATTCCAGAAACGGCATTCCCTGCATCTCGATTTCCGCGCCGTGAAACGAAAAAGGCTTCAGCATCGTGCGGATTGTGTTGAGCTGCTCCTGAGTCATAAGCGGGTTGTAAAGCTCAATCGAGCTGAGCTCGCCGCCGTCGCCGCTTTCAAGAACGCCGTTTCCCGTGTCTGCCGTTATGCGAAGAATTTGCGACTGCGAGAGATTTCTCCTAAGGTCCATACAGTTTTCCGTGTAAATAAAAAACGGCTCAATCGAGCGCACGATTTTGAGGGCAAGCGC
>CAMEQX010000014.1 GCA_945933905.1 uncultured Clostridia bacterium | reverse complement strand
TTCGGCTTGTCGGCGTAAATAACAACCTTTCTGAACGGCTCCGAGCCTGTCGAGCGGCTGGAAACGCCCTCGATTTCGGCAACGCAGCTGTGAATAATTCTGCGCTCATACGGGTTCATCGGCTCAAGAGCAATCTTTCTGCCCTGCTTGATAACCTTCGCCGAGGTCTTTCTTGCAAGCGCGTCAAGTGTTTCGCGGCGCTTGTCGCGATAACCGTTGCAGTCGAGCGAAATTCTGCAAAAGCTTTCTTCCGCGCGGTTGCTTGCGAGAATTGTGAGATACTGCAAGCTGTCGAGCGTTTCGCCGCGCTTTCCGATAACAACGCCGAGCTTCTCGCCCTTGATGTCAAGAACAACATTTCCGCCGCGCTTTTCGGGCGAAATCGTGAATTTCTCAAGACCGAGCGCCTTCAAAACCGCCGTGAGATACTCGATTGCGGTCTTAACCTTCAGACTTTTTGTCACGTCAAAATCCGCGGGAAGCTCGCCCTCCTCATCGGTTTTCTCCTCGTCAAAAGCCTCGGGAACGCTTTCCTCAACGTCTTCGTCCTCGTCGTCCTCGAAAATGCGCGCTTTCGGTTCTTCAACAACGGGCTCATAAATCGCGTTTACTCTCGCTTCGCCCTTAAGACCGCCGAAAAGCGTCTTTCTGGGCTGCTCGAGAATGTCGAATTCAATTTCATCGACGCTCACGCCGAATTCCTTTGCGGCAAGCTCTTTTGCCTCTTCAATGGTCTTTGCGCTGAATTCTTTCTCCATATTATTCCCCTTTCAGAAAGCGATATCAGTCGTCATCGTCTTCCTTGTATTCCTCGCCGTATTTCAGAGCGTCGGCTTTTCTTGCCTCGGCGAGCTTGCGGCGGTTGATTTCCTTTTGGGTGAGAACCTCGCCAGTTTCTTCATCAATAACCTTTTCCTTAACCGCTTCAACCGTAACAACCTTGTTCTTCAAATCAAACTCGGCAAGCGCCTGTTCTCTGAGCTTTTGCGGGTTGTAAAGCTTGTTGAGAATGAGCGTCTGAGCGATACCGAACACATAGCTGATTGCCCAGTAGAAGCCTGCGCCCGCGGGCACGGAAAACGCAATCCACAGCGAGAAGAACGGCATAATATACATCATAACGTTCATACAGCCCATTTGTTTTCCGGCGTCGGGATTGGTTTTCTTCATATTCTGCATCGAAATGAAGGTTTGAACGAGTGCGAGAACGAACGACAAAATCGGAACGAGAATCATCGGGAAGCCCATATGCTCCATAGGAACCTGTCCGAGAGGAATTCCGAGGAAGTTGAGGTTTGCGCTCAGCTCGTTTATCTGCTCGCGGAGGTTGTCGTTTACAACTCTCTCGCTGAAATACTCCTTGTAGTTGCCGTAGCACTCAAGCGCGTAAAGCTCGCGCTGAAGCGAAGCGGACGCCACGAAGGAAACGCTGTCGGCACTTGCTGCCTTATAGTAGCCGTAGTGGTTTGTGAGGGTGTTGAAGATGGCGATTGTGCCGTCGCCGAAGCAGTGCTCCGCGCGATAAGCCGCCTTATCTTCATTCTCCTGAATTGCGTCTATTTCCTTCTTTTCCGCGTCGGTGAGCTTGTAGATATCGGCGTTTGTCAGCATAGTGCTGTTTACGTCCTTCGCGTATTCATCGGAGATGATGCGCTTAATCGCCGTATTCATCACGTTTACGTTTTCAACGGACATTTCGTTGAAATTCGCGAAATCAACGGCGGTTTTGCCGTCGGTGAGGCAATGCTCGTTGTAATAAGCGACGATTTTCTTTGCGTCGCGGATAATTTCCTCGTGCTTCTTGAGACCCTTTTCGTCAAGCTTCATAACTTCATCGTTGGAGAGATTTATCTCCTTGATGAAAAGCGAGGTCATATCGATGTTATAGCTCTCCTCAACCATCGCGGTAACTTGATTTTCATTGGTGTGGATAATGTGAGTGAGCGGCTTGTAAACAACGTCGATGACGCCGAAAAGTATCAAAAACGAAAGCAGCGTTGTAAGGCAGCCTGCCGTGGGCTTATAGCCCTGCTGCTGAAGCTTTGCAAGCTCGTCCTGCTGTTTTTGAGGATTGTTTTTGTATTTTTGCTGAATTTCCCGAACCTTCGGAGCAAACACGGCGGATTTTGCCGATGTTTTCTGCTGCTTGATATAGAGCGGGAGAAGCGCAGCCTTAATGATGAACGTAAAGAGGATAATCGCAACTCCCACGTTCTTGCAAATAAGGTTGTAAATCGCGTAAAGCACATAGCCCAGCGGCGTGCCGATAATACTATATAAGAAGTTTATTGTATTCAGAACCTTTCTGTATAAAATTCACGCAAACCGTCAGCTTTGCGTATTGTCCGCAGACTGCTGATTTCCAGCGGCAACCATTTCTTCCCAGCTGTCCCAGTTCGGATTGGAAACGGTGAGTTTTTCGGGACGAAAGCAAAATTTCTCGGGAACGGGGTCATAGCCGCAGTTGCAGTACGGGTTGCATCGCAAAATTCTCCATAACGTCAAATAACCGCCCTTGACCGCGCCGAACCTCCGAACAGCGATTAGACCGTACTCGGAACAGGTTGGATAAAAGCGGCAGCAAGGCGGCAGGATTTTCGACAATGTAAGTTTGTACAGCTTTATTAGTCCCAGTAAAATATATTTCATTTAGCTTTGTTCTTGCAGAATTTTCGGCAAAACGTTTTTCTTCATCAGGCTCAAAATCTGTCCTGTTTTAAGCGACGGCGTTTTTGTCCTCGCCACGAAAACGAAATCAAATCTTCCTGTTGCGCTTTCTCTAATAATCGGGTCGATTACCCTGAATGCTTCTCGTATAATCCGTCTTGCACGATTTCTCTTCACCGCGTTTCCGACCTTTTTCCCCGTGACGATGCCGAGGCGGTTTTTCCCCGCCCGGCGCGGCTTTATATAGCATACAAAGCCGTATGTCACAATGGAGTCGCCCTTTTTGAACAAATAGCTGAAATCGCGGTTGCTTTTGATTACGACGTACCTTTTCTTGAGTTCGGACATCTAAATCAATAAGTCAATCTTTTTCTGCCCTTTGCGCGACGGCGTGCGAGCACTTTTCTGCCATTCTTGGTTGCCATTCTCTTCATAAAGCCGTGCTCGTGCTTTCTCTGAAGCTTCTTGGGCTGGTAAGTTCTTTTCATTCTTTTTTCCTCCTCATTATTTTTTCTGTATATCTCGGTATGGGTATAGTTATCCCCTACAAAGCTATCAACATTAAAATATTATACCTTATTTATTCGCTCTTGTCAAGAGGTTTTTTGCAATTTTCAGCGGTTTTTTCTTTTAAATATTACTTTGAGTAACTTTCATTTTGATTTTTACAAATTTTATTCCAATTTTCACCGCGTTTTTCTCGAAAATCCTTGAATTTGTCCGGATTTTTGCCAAAGAGAAGAAAATATTCGGTTTTCGGGAGAATTTTTGTGAAAAATCCCTCTAGCAGACAAATTTGTACGGAAAGCTTCGGCGAAGCGCGGTATAATGAAGAAAAAAACAACGGAGGTATTGAAAATGAAAACAATAAACAGCAATTTTACAGAAAATCCTGCGGCTATTGAAGATTTTATCTGGGTTGAATTAACCAACGACACCTATTCGCTTGAAAGATATCTTGGGGACAGCGAAACGGTTGTCATTCCCGACGAGGTTGACGGCTGTGCAGTTTCCTCGATAAGCGACGGCGCATTCTGCAAGAACTCGCGCGTAAAGAACGTGATTATCCCCGAAAGCGTGGAATTTATCGGCGAATATGCGTTTGCGTGGTGTTCCTCGCTCAAGTCCGTGAAAATCCCCGACTGCGTGAAAGTTATCGAGCGGCGCGCGTTCAAAAACTGCTCAAATTTAATCACCGTCAACATTCCGAAGGACATTGTTCGTATGGGCGACTCGGTTTTTGAGGGCTGCGAAAGGCTTCCCGACATAAACTTTCCCGAGGGAATGGAGGATATCGAGGAAAAAACCTTTTTCGGCTGTCGGCAGCTTCGGTCGGCGAGATTTCCCGAGAGCCTGTGTTATATAGGGAAGAATGCCTTTCAGGACTGCAAATCGCTCGGAGAGGTCACAATTCCGAGAAATGTCGCCGTGGTAGCGGACGGCGCGTTTATCGACTGCACAGGTCTTGAGTCTGTAAACATCGAGGCGGAGCTTTCGGAGATAAATTTCGCGTCCTTCAGCGGTTGTCAAAACCTCAAATCGATAAATCTTCCCGAGGGAATGGAACAGATATGCGACAGCGCGTTTTACGGCTGTTCATCGCTTCGCTCCGTGAAAATCCCCGACAGCGTTGAAGAAATCGGCGCGTATGCCTTCAAGGACTGCTCAAGTCTTGAAACGATAAACTTCCCCGAGGGAGTGGAGATTTCTCCCGACGCATTTTTGGGAACTCGTTTCGGGGAAAATCTTATCGGTGATGAAGGAGTTCCCGAGGCAGCGCTTGACGAGGATATTCCGTCGATTTACGACCGGTTTGAGTGGCATATTTTTTATGACGGCGTGGTTATTGACAGATGTCTTATGGACGATGAATGTGTTGTCATTCCCCCGACAATCGACGGACATTTCGTGACGGAAATCAGCGAGGGCGCTTTTTGCAACTGCTTTTCACTCGTTTCCGTGAGCATTCCCGTATCGGTCAACTATATCGGAGAATACGCGTTTGCAAACTGCACGTCGCTTGAATTGATTGAGCTTCCCGAGATGCTCGGAATGATAGGCGAGGGCGCGTTTAAGGGCTGCACTTCGCTGAAATCCGTAAAGCTCAGCAGCAATGTTGATATTATCGGCGCGCACGCGTTTGAGGACTGCAAGTCGCTTGAAACGATAGAAATTCCCGACGGCGTTACGGCAATCGAGCCGCAGACATTTTACGGGTGCAGAATGCTTGAAACGGTAACTTTCCCGCGAAATCTTTTGCAGATAGGATATCAGGCGTTTGCACACTGCGGAGGATTGAGAAATCTCAACCTTTTGCCCGAGGACGCCGAGATAGACAGCACTGCGTTTGACGACACCCCGATAAAATAATAATTATTGCCCCCTCCCATATCAGCCTGCCCGCTGGGGCAGGTTTTTTTGTAAAAACATAAAAAATTGCTTACAAGATGATTTTGATGTGTTATAATGATGTTGTTGGATACGGATATGCTTGTTTTTCGATTTTTCGCTCGGCGAATTATCGAGGATAAGGAGGTTGATTTATGGAGAGTTTGAACAGCAAAAGTGATGTTCTCAAGAACGCAGCTCCCGCTGAATTTTTCGAGTGGACGGTTTTTGATGACGGCACGGTGAGGATTGACAAATATGTCGGCGATGCCGAGGAAGTTGTCATTCCCGCGGAGATTGACGGGAAAAGGGTGACGGTGATAGGCGAGAATTCGTTTCAGTTCAGCGAAATCACATCGATAATCATTCCCGAGGGCGTGACAAGGATAGAAAGCTGCGCGTTTGCGAGCTGTTCGGCGCTTGATTTGATTAAAATTCCCGAAAGCGTGACGGAGATAGGCGAAATGGCTTTTTTGGACTGCCCCTCGCTCACGTCTGTAAACATTCCCGAGGGCGTGACGGAGATAAGCGGCGTTATGTTTGCGGGCTGTTCTTCTCTCACATCGATAATCATTCCCGACAGCGTGACAAGGATAGGCGAAAGCGCTTTCACAAACTGCCGCTCGCTCAGTTCAGTCACACTTCCCGAGGGCGTGAAGATATGCACAAACGCGTTTGTCGGCTGCAAATTGCTCACCTCAATCAAGCTCTCAAACGGCGTCATAGTTGATGTCATAACACTCAGCTCAGGCGAAAAAACTATCTAAAAACAATACGGAGGTAAAAAATTATGGATTTTTCAAACAACAAGAATGAGGCTCTCAAGAACGCAACACCTGTCGAGGATTTTGAGTGGTTGGTTCTTACCAACGGAACGGTAAAAATTACTTATTATGACGGCGAGGACGAGGAAATTGTTATTCCCGCGGAGATTGACGGGAAAAGGGTGACGGAGATAGGAAAATTCGCGTTTGCGGATTGCACGGAGATTACGTCAATAACCATTCCCGACACCGTGACCGCAATAGCAGACGGCGCGTTTGCGGATTGCAGTTCGATTACGTCAATGCACATTCCCGAGGGCGTAACAGAGATAGGAGACGGTGTGTTTGATGACTGCACGTTGCTCGCGTCTGTAAACATTCCCGAGGGTGTTACCGTGATAGGCGGATATACATTTGAATATTGCTCATCGCTCACGTCAATAACAATTCCCGAAAGCGTGACGGAAATAGGCGAAAGCGCTTTCTACGGCTGCTCCTCGCTCACGTCTATAAACATTCCCGCGGGCGTTACGCAGATAAGCGCGTGCGCATTTGACGGCTGCACCTCGCTCAAGGAAATAACCCTTCCCGAAGGCGTGACTGAGATAGGCGTGGGTGCGTTCGTAAATTGCAAGTCGCTTGCTTCAATCTCTCTCCCCGAAGGCGTGAAGATAGGCGATAACGCATTTAAAGGCACTCCCCTTGAGGAGAGATACAAATAATCATATTTTGTGAAATCTCGGCGAAAGCTTTATGTGAAAAGAACAACGGAGGTAAAAACTATGACGAATTCAAGCAACAACAATGCTCTCGAAAACACAACTCCCGCTGATTTTTTCAAGTGGTCGGTTCTCGACAACGACACGGTGAGGATTGATAAATATTTAGGAGATGATGAGAAAGTTGTCATTCCTGCGGAAATTGATGGGAAAATGGTGACGGTGATAGGGGGTGAGGCGTTTTGCGATTGCGCGTCGCTCACCTCAGTGACAATCCCCGACAGCGTGGCGTGGATAGACGAGGGTGCGTTCAAGCGCTGCTCGGCACTTACGTCAATAAACATTCCTTACAATGTGATTTCAATAGAAGAATATGCTTTCTTTGGCTGCAAATCGCTCAAGGAAATAACCATTCCCGCCGCAATACTGATGGGTGATTTCACGTTTGCCGGTTGCGAGTCGCTCACATCAATAATAATTCCCGAAAATCTGAAGGAGATAGGAAGCAGCACTTTCCACGGCTGCAAATCCCTCAAATCAATAACCATTCCCAACGTAATTCTGATAGGTGCGTGTGCGTTTGCTGATTGCAAGTCGCTCGCGTCAATAAACATTCCAAAGAGCGTGGAAGAGATAGGCGAAGGAGCTTTCTTTAACTGCCGCTCGCTTACCTCGATAATTATTCCCGACAACGTAAAGAAAATAGGTAATGAAGCGTTTTTGGAGTGTTCTTCACTCGCCTTAATCTCCCTCCCCGACAGCGTGTATATAGGCGAAGACGCATTTAAAGGCACTCCCCTCGAGGATAAATACAAATAGTCGAGTTCGTGGTATAATATTTTTGGCGAAATCTCGGCAAATGCTCTATAATAAAGAAAAACAACGGGGGTAAAAACTATGGCTTATCAAAACAACAATGAGGTTCTCGAAAAAACCACTCCTGTCGAAAGCTTCGAGTGGTCGGTTCTCGGGAACGGGACGGTGAGCATTGACGGTTACACGGGAAATGACAAGAATGTTGTCATTCCCGCGGAAATTGACGGGAAAACGGTGACGGATATAGGCATGAATGCGTTCAAGCTCTGCTCGGCACTTACGTCAATAAACATTCCTTACAGCGTGAAGACAATAGGCAAATTTGCTTTCTTTGGCTGCCAATCGCTCAAGGAAATAACCATCCCCAACGGCGTGACGGAGATAGGCGTGTGCACGTTTGCCGTATGTACATCGCTCACCTCAATCAACCTCCCCGACAGCGCGATGGAAATAGGAGAACGTGCGTTCGATAACTGCACGTCGCTCCCCTCAATCAAGCTCCCCGACGGCGTTACAACGATAGGAGACGGTGCGTTCGTTCACTGCCGCTCGCTCACCTCGATAAAAATTCCCGACAGCGTGACGGAGATAGGCGTTGATGCGTTCTTAAATTGCAAGTCGCTTGCTTCAATCACCCTCCCCGACAGCGTGGATATAGGCGAAGACGCATTTAAAGGCACTCCCCTTGAGGATAAATACAGAACAACTCAAATATTCACAACAACGGACGCCGAAAAAACCACTTGTCCAAAATGCCTCCGAGAAATCCCCGAGAACTCGATTTTCTGCGCGTTTTGCGGAGAAAAAGTTGCGGCGGCTTGCTCGGCGTGCGGCGCGGAGCTTGTCGAGGGCGCTGAGTTTTGTCATATCTGCGGGACAAGGATTGAGGAAAGCGCGGCTCCCGCGGCGTCTGCCGATAAATTCGAGTGGTCGGTTCTCGGGGACGGCACGGTGAGCATTGTTGAACACATAGCAAGCGACAGGAAGGTTGTCATTCCATCGATAATAAACGGCAGGAGAGTTTCAGCGATTGCTTCCGATTCTTTCGCGGGCGAGCCGCTCACATCGGTTACAATTCCCGAAAGCGTTGAAAAAATAGAAGGCTGGGCGTTTTCCTTCTGCAAGTCGCTTTCATCTGTAAATATTCGTGACGGCGTGAAGGAAATAGGCGAATGCGCGTTTTATCACTGTAAATCGCTGACGTCAATTTCAATCCCCGAGAGCGTGACGAAAATAGGACAAGCCGCGTTTAAGGGCTGCAAATCCCTCGCTTCAATCAACCTTCCCGACAACGTCAAGATAGACAAAAACGCCTTCAAAGGCACTCTCCTCGAGGATAAATTCAAATAACTCACAAAGCCTGCTTTCGAGCGGGCTTTTCTTGTCTTGACAAAATTTTGTTTGTATGGTATAATGTGTTTGCTTAACAAGATATTTTTCGCGCAAAATATAGAGAGCGCTTTTTATAACGGAGGCAATTATGATTTTAACTATCGACGTCGGCAACACCAACACCACTATCGGCTGTTTTGACGAAAACGACACGCTTGTTTTTGTTTCGCGGATTTCAACCGACAATTACCGTATGGAAGACCAGTATGCCGTTTCTCTTGCGGACATTCTCCGCCTTTATGAAATTTCGCCGAAATCCATAAACGGCGCGATTTTGTCCTCGGTTGTCCCGCCCGTTACCGTGCAGATTAAGCCCGCAATCGAGAAAGTTTGCGGCTGCCGCGTGATGACGGTAGGTCCCGGCTTGAAAACCGGTCTGAACATCAAAATCGACGAACCTGCTTCTCTTGGCGCGGATATGGTTGCTGTCGCGGTCGGAGCAAAGGAAAACTACCCGCTCCCCGTTATCATAATCGACCTCGGCACCGCGACAAAAATCTTCGCTGTCGATAAAACGGGCGCGTTTCTCGGGGGAATTATCGCTCCCGGTATCAAAATCTCGGCTGAAGCGCTCTCCTCGAAAACCGCGGCTTTGCCTTTGATTGGGGTTTCGGGCGAGCCTATCAGAAGCGTTATCGGCACGAACACTATCGATTGTATGCGCTCGGGACTGCTTTACGGAAACGCATTTATGCTTGACGGAATGGTCGAGAGTTTTGAAAAGGAAATCGGAGAAAAATGCACGGTTGTTGCCACGGGCGGATTTTCCTCGGTGATTAACCCGCTTTGCAAAACCGAATTTACCCTTGACGAAAACCTTATCTTGAACGGACTTCTGGCAATCTACAAGAAGAACCGTTAAACAAGGGGTCTGCGGGATTTTCCCGTAAATATATATACCCGCGGTGCATTGAAGAAGATTCAAGCGCCAGCAAAGGAGTTTTCAATGGAAAACACAAAAAAAACGCCCTCAAAGGGCAAAAAAATCTCGACCTCGACCATTGTCGGAATAGGTCTGCTTACAGCGATTGTTGTTGTTTTGCAGTTTGTTTCGATGGCGTTGAGGTTCGGCACGTTCAGCATCACGCTGACGCTCGTTCCCATTGTTGTGGGAGCGGCACTTTACGGCAAGGCAACGGGCGCTTGGCTCGGACTTGTATTCGGAGTTGCGGTTTTGCTCACGGGCGACGCTGCGGCATTTCTCACGATAAATGTTCCGGGAACTATCGCGACCGTGCTTGTTAAAGGCGCAGCGGCGGGACTTTGCGCGGGACTTGTTTATCGCCTTATAGCGAAGAAAAATCGGGTTGCTGCGGTTTTTATTTCGTCGATAACCGCGCCGATTGTCAACACGGGAATTTTCCTTCTCGGCTGTCGGCTGTTCTTTTACGACACGGTTGCGGCGTGGGGCGCAGGACTTGGCTTTGAGAATACATTTGTGTATATGATTGTCGGGCTTGTCGGAATTAACTTCCTCATCGAGCTTGGCGTAAACCTTGTACTCAACCCCGCAATTCTTCAGATTATCAAAATCGGCAAGAAAAGGCTGAAAAAATAATAGGGGAATGAGGTTCTCCCCGAGCATTTGCTCAAACCGCTTTAAAGCTGATGACTTCTGCGATTACGCGGGAGTTGTCGGCTTTTTTATTTGGAGGTAAATTATGCTGTTAAGTATCGCGCTTATTTTGCTTGTGGGAATGTCAACAAGCTGGATTTGCAGAAAAATCAAGCTTCCGGGGCTGCTCGGAATGCTGATAACGGGAATTGTGCTTGGTCCTTACGTCCTCAACCTGCTTGACCCGAGTATTCTCGGGATTTCCCCGCAGCTTCGGAAAATCGCGCTTATCATCATTCTGACAAGAGCGGGACTTGGACTTGACCTGTCGGGATTGAAAAAAATCGGCAGACCGGCGTTTTTGATGTGCTTTCTTCCCGCGAGCTTTGAGCTGCTCGGCGTGGTGATTTTCGCGCCGATGTTTATGGGTGTTTCATATATTGAAGCGGCGGTGCTGGGAGCGGTTTTGGCGGCGGTTTCACCGGCGGTTGTCGTGCCGAGAATGGTGAAGCTTATGGACGAGGGCTACGGCACGGAAAAGGGTATCCCGCAGCTTATTCTCGCGGGAGCTTCGGTTGACGATGTGTATGTAATCGTGCTTTTCACAACGCTCACGGGGCTTATGCAGGGAAAAGACGCCTCCGCGCTCACCTTCGTCAATATCCCGATTTCAATTCTTCTCGGCGCGGGCGCGGGACTTTTGCTGGGATTTGGGCTTGCGTTTTTCTTCAAAAAAGTACATATCCGCGATACCGTGAAGGCGCTGATTATCTTGAGTATTTCGCTTTTGCTGGCGGCTTTCGAAGACAGCCTCACGACAGCGATTACGTTTTCTTCGCTTATCGCGATTATGTTTATCGGTATCGGGCTGCGGAAAAAGCGCGAGGAAGCGGCAAAGCGCATTTCCGTGAAATTCGGGAAAATGTGGGTTGCGGCGGAGATTTTTCTGTTTGTGCTGGTTGGCGCGACGGTTAATATCGGTTATCTCGGGAATGTCGGCGCGGGCGCGGTGTTTGTGATACTTTGCGCGCTGGTGTTCAGGATGGCGGGGGTTTTCGTGTGTCTTTTGAGGACGAAATTCTCGTTGAAGGAGCGGCTTTTCACGATGCTTGCTTACACGCCGAAAGCGACGGTTCAAGCGGCAATCGGGGGAATT
>CAMEQX010000013.1 GCA_945933905.1 uncultured Clostridia bacterium | reverse complement strand
TCTGTCCTCCACAGCGCCCTGACAGCCGTTACAGCGAACAAACGCAACCTCCTTGACGGTTTCGAGAGCCTCCGTTCCCATAATCGCGGCAACCTTCGCGGCAACGTCCGAGCCGCCCGGCTTGCACTTGTTCGAGGGGGCAGTTCCCGCGGCAACCGCCTTTGCGTAATCCGCGCAGCCCGCAAATCCACAAGCACCGCAGTTCGCGTTCGGCAAAACCTCGGCAATCTTCGCGACGGTTTCGTCCTCTTTTACCGCGAGGAATTTTGTCGCGAGAACCAGCAGTCCGCCCGCAGCCGCGCCGATTGCCATAAAAATCAGCACGGGGAGAATATAGGTCATAAAAATTTCCATCACTATACCTCCTTAAGCAATCCCGAAAATTCCGTCAACCAGTCCGCCGAAGCCCACAAAGGACAGCGAAACTATCGAAGCGGCAACCAGTGTTATCGGCATTCCCGCAAAAGCATTCGGAACGTTGCAGCGCTCCAGTCTTCCGCGAACACCCGAGAAAATCAGCATCGCAACCATAAATCCGATACCGCCGCCGAGCGCGCAGACAATACTCTCGAGGAAGTTGTAGCCGTTGTCGAGGTTGAGGATTGTTACGCCGAGAACCGCGCAGTTTGTGGTAATCAGCGGCAGATATACACCGAGCGTTTTATAAAGCGCAGGAATGTATTTCTTCAGAACCATTTCGATGAGCTGCACCAAAACCGCGATTATCATAATGAACAAAATCGTGTTCAGGTAAGAAAGCCCCATCGGTACAAGGAAGAAGTAGTACAAAGGCCAAGTAACAGCCGTTGCGATTACCATTACCGCGGTAACCGCGCAGCCCATTCCGAGCGAGCCCGAAGTTGTTTTCGATACGCCAAGGAAGGGGCAAATTCCTAAGAATTTCGACAGGACAAAGTTGTCCGTGAGTATTCCCGTGAGGAGAATAATCATCATACTTTTTGCAAGTTCCATTACTTATTCTCCTCCTTCTTTTCGTTTTTTTCGTCAGCCTTATCAGCGGGCTTTTCGTCAGCTTTTTCAGCTGCTTTCTCAACAGGCTTTTCGACATTCGCCTTAATAACGGGCTTCTCTGCGGGAACAGGAGCAGCCGCTTCAACGCTTATGCAGCTTTCTCTGTTAGGACAAGCAGCGCAGCCTGTTGCCTCGGGCGGCTTGCGGTGAGAAATCTTGTTCACCAGCGCGATTACGATGCCCAGCACGAAAAATCCTCCCGCGGGCAGTACAAACAGCGTCATAGGCTGCATAAAGTCGGGGCAAACCGTGATTGCGAAATCCGTTCCCGCAAACCAAGTTCCCGAGCCGAGAATTTCACGGATTGAGCCGATTACAAACAGCGCTAAAGTAAAGCCGATGCCCATTCCAAGTCCGTCAAGTGCCGAAGCGCCGACGTTGTTTTTGGAAGCGAACATTTCCGCTCTGCCGAGGATTATACAGTTTACCGTGATAAGCGGCAGATAAATTCCCAGCGCGTCATAAACGGGCGGCAAAAACGCTTGCAGCAAAAGCTGAACCAGCGTAACAAAGCCCGCGATTACCACGATGTAGCAAGGAAGTCGAACCGACTTCGGAATGATGTTTTTGAGCAGCGAGATAACAACGTTTGAGCAAACGAGAACGAAAGTTGCCGCCGCGCCCATACCTATTGCGTTGAACGCCATTGTGGTTATCGCAAGCGTCGGGCACATTCCAAGCAGCGACACGAGAGTCGGGTTTTCTTTGATTAAGCCCTTGGTAAATTCCTTCATATAGCTCACTTGAAATCACCTCCGCAATCGTTGTACGCCTTAAGCGCAAGATTTACCGCCTTTGCGACGCCCTTTGACGAGAATGTCGCAGAAGTCACGGCGTTTACCTCGTTTTCGGCGGGATTTGTCTTGTTCTTCACAATCACAACCTCGCCTGTTTTTCCGTTGAAATTCGCCAGCCACTCGGGTTTGTTGGTGTTTGTGCCAAGACCGGGGGTTTCCTCGCCGACCGATACAACGGCAACGCCCGCAACCGCTCCGTCTTTCACGCCAACCATAATGTCAAAGCCGTTTTTGTAGCCCTTGACAACCATATCAAATGCAATCGAGCCGTCGCTCTTCTTGATTATTTTGGTAAGCTCGGGGATATTGCACTCGTCGCCGTTTTTAAGCGCGTCGGGGTACTCCGAAACGGGAATTACCGAATAATCGCCCTCGCCGTAAATCTGCGTCACCGCAGCAAGCTGTTTATCCGTGACAACCGTTGACGTGTCCTTGTAAGTCAGGTTGTACACAACGATAATCAGCCCCGAAATCAGCGCGATAATAATAGCGGGGATAAGAATAGGTTTGATTTTACTCATTCTTTCTTGCCCTCCTTTTTCGGAACAATCGCTCCAAAGGGCTTCGCAGAGGTAAATCTGTCGATAAGCGGAGTGAGGCAGTTCATCACGAGAATTGAGAACGAAACACCCTCGGGATAATTCGCAAACTCTCTGATAAGGAACGTGATAACACCGCAGCCGATTGCGAAAATCACCTTGCCCTTGTCGGTAATCGGGGTTGTGGAATAGTCGGTCGCCATAAAGAACGCGCCGAGGATAAGTCCGCCGCCCATTACCTGATAAGCAACGTAGTTGATGTCAAAGCCGCCCTTGAAGAAGGACAGAAGCGCAACCGTGCCGATAAAGCAAATCGGGGTTATCGGGCGGATTACGCCGCGGCAAATCAGATAAATTCCGCCGAGAAGCAAAGCCGCGATACAGGTTTCACCGAGGCAGCCGCCGCGCACGCCAAGAAGCATATCCAAAAGCGAAGGAAGCGTGCCCTCGCCCGAGGAGATTACGCCGAGCGGCGTTGCCGTGGTGACAGCGTCCGCGCTCTCCTTGAACCAAGCAAGCGGCTCAGCCCAAGTTGTCATCGCCGCCGTGAACGACAGCATAAGCACAATTCTCGCGGTTATCGCGGGGTTCGCGAAGTTCTGTCCGATACCGCCGAACAGGCATTTCACGATAACGATTGCCACAAAGCAGCCGATAACCGCCATATAAATCGGCAGGTCAACGGGCAGATTGAACGACAGCAGCATTCCCGTTACAATCGCGGAAAGGTCGGAAACCGTTCCGGGCTTTTTCACGATTTTGTTGAACAAAAACTCGAACAAAACGCAGCTTGCCACGCAAACTGCCGTCAGCACAGCCGCCTTGTAGCCGAAAATCACGATGCTTGCGACAAGCGCGGGACAAAGCGCGATGATTACGTCGAGCATTATGTTTTTCGTGGTTCTCGGGCTGCGAATATGAGGCGACGCCTCAACAAATAATTTATTCATTTACGTCCACCTCACTTCTTCGGAGCGGTTGCCGCGCGCAGAAAATCCTTCGCGAGCTGGTTTTTCTCGGCGAGATTTCGCTTCGCGGGACAGACAAAGCTGCAAGCTCCGCAGTTCATACAAAGATTTACCTTCAGCCGCTGAAGCTCGTTTACATCACGCGCGTCAAACGCCTGTTCAAGCTCGGTCGGCATAAGGTTCGCCGCGCACGCTCTCACGCATCTTCCGCAGCGAATGCAGTTTGTGGGCTTTTGCTCCACGGTTTCCGCGAACAGAAGAACCGCGTTGTTGGTTTTTCCGAGCGGTGTGTCGGGGTCAAACGCGCAGGAGCCCATCATCGGACCGCCCAGCACAATTCTGTCGGGCTGTTTTCTCACGTCCGCGAAGCCGACAATGCTGTGAAGCAGCGTTCCCACGGGAATGAAGAAATTTGCGGGGTTGTTGACGATATTTCCGTCAATCGTGATGCGGCGCCTTATCAGCGGCACACCCGTCTTTATGTAGCCGTAGATGAAGCCCGCGGTCGATACGTTCATAACAACGCAGCCAACGTCCGAGGGCAGTTTTCCCTCCTGCACAACGCGCCCCGTGAGCGAATGAACGAGCACCTTTTCAGCGCCCTGAGGATATGCGCTCGGGAGCTTTTGAACCTTGATGTTCGGATAGCGAACGCAGAGCTTCGTGAGCTTGTCAATCGCCGCGAGTTTGTCCTCCTCGATACCGATAATCGCATTCGGGATTTCGAGCTTTTTCATAATCAGGTCAATTCCCGCAAGAACATTGTCGGAATTTTCCATAAGCTCGCGGTAGTCGCTTGTGATGTACGGCTCGCACTCCGCGCCGTTCAGCAGCAGATATTCGATATTAACCTTGCTCTTGTCGTAACCGAGCTTAACGTGCGTCGGGAAACCCGCGCCGCCAAGACCGATAGCTTCGCCCTCGCGAACAGCCTTGATGAAATCCTCGCGGGTGTCGCATTTAGGCGG
The DNA here is from genome assembly GCA_945933905.1 of uncultured Clostridia bacterium. Taxonomy (GTDB): domain Bacteria; phylum Bacillota; class Clostridia; order Oscillospirales; family Ruminococcaceae; genus CAG-115. The sequence goes on along the minus strand of CAMEQX010000013.1, from coordinate 7,591 downwards.
CTCCAGCTCCTCGTACATCTCGTTTTTGTTGTCGTTTTCGATAACAACCGTCTTGCACAAGCGCCCGAAAACGTTCATCACGTCCTTGATTTCCTTGACAACACCGCTTATCGAAGCGTGAACGGGCGCGGACATAAACGCCTCACTGTCGCCGATTTTCTGCCCTATTTTCACCTTATCGCCCACGGCGACGCAAGGCTCGCAGGGCGCGCCGATATGCTGCGCCATACTGATTGCGACAACCTCGGGCGCGGGAATTTTTCTCGTTGACTGCTCGGCTGACGCGCTGAAATGCGGCAGTCTGACAGAATGCAATTTTGACAAAATTCACCATTCCTTTCAGATTTTTTCAAAGTTAAAACCCGCCGCTCATCCGAACGGCGGATTTCCGAGTTGCTATGCTAAAAGATGTGTTACATTTCAACGCTTCCGATATCCTTGCCCTCGTCATCGTTCAGCGGGGCGGTCTTGCCGTCCTTGCCTGTCGGACGCTTGTCGGGAACGCTCGGAGCGTCCTTTCGGTCAGCTGGATTTGTCGGAGTAACCTCCGCGGTACCATTCGGAGCGGGCTTTTTCTCGTCATTCTGAACGGGAGCGGTTATGGGACGCGGATTTGTGTTGTCCTCAAACCACTTTGCCGCCATCATCGGAGTAAGAACAACGTCAAATGTTTCGAGCGCGCCGTCATAAACGGTTTCGAGCATCGTGTTGCCCTTCTTGTCGGGCTCGCAGACGTCATAGCTCACCTGCTTGCGATATCTGATGCGGACATACAGGAACTCGGGCGGGATAACGTCGATTTCCTTCAGCTCCTCAAGCCACAGGAACGGGCTCATTCCGCCGATTGAAACGTCGTCAATCAGCCAGCCTGCCGCAGCCGCCGCGTCGTTACGGCACAGATACAGCGAAAATCTGAATTTCTTTTCCTTGTCGTTGTCGATGATGCCGATTGAGAAGGTCTTGACAACAAAGCTGTTCAAAACGCCTGTCTGATATCCGCAGCACGGGCAAACTCCGCCGTAGCCATAAAGCTTCGCGTTGATATCGCGCGCGAAATAGTAGCCGTAAGCTCTCGGGTTGAGGCGCTCATAGGGAGCAATTCTCCTCACCTGTTCAAGCATATACTCAAACTCCTTGCGCTTGATAGAAGGCACGGGCTTGAAATAATACGGCATCTGGTCGATGAGAATGAGGTTCGGGTCTTCGGTTCCCGAGTAGAGATTGTGAAGCAGATTGTTGTTTTCGCCCGTGAGCAAGAATTCAACATAGCCCGCGTATTTCGCCTTGTTGAGACCGTCGCGGAGGATAACAAACTTCGCGGTCTTGTCGGCGTCTGCGGGAGCGATGGGAGCGTCTGTTCCGACAATCTTCATCAGCTTGTTGTTCGCGTCAAGCAAGGCAATCTTGTCGAGACCGAGGTCGCAGACGAAAATCTTTGCAATCATCTGCTCAACCGTCTGAGCGGACCTACACTCAGGAAGCGTTGACAAAATATCCTGCGTGTCGAAGGTAAATCTGCTTGTCGTATAGCCGAAATCGAAAACGCGGTTGTTGAACATTCCGCTCTCGATAAGCGAATAAACATCGCCGACAATCTCGAGCAAATCGCTGTTTGTGATATTCGGCGGAATCATAAACTGCTTTCCGTAAACCGAGAAACGATAGCGCTTGTTGATATCGAGAGTGAGGTTGATTTCGCCGCCCTGACTCTTGATTTCCTTGAGGAAGGTTACGGTATCCTTTCCGATTGTGAAAGAGTTTACCATAAGCGTAACAACCTGATTGAAAATCTGATGGTTTTCAAATCTCATCTCGTGAGCCGAGAGAACGTCATACGCTTTTTTGAGGTTTTTGATGTTGATTTTGGAGATTTCAAACTGGATTTGAGAAGAGCCCGAGGTGATTACGAACTGGAAGTATTTCATCGCAATTCTGTAATCCTCACCGAACATCTCGTCGATTACCGCGAACGCGTTTGCGAGGTCGTTTTCGTCCTCAACCATACCGTTCTTGATGCAGTCGTCAAGCTTGAGGCTGATGATGCTCTTGAAGCCCGCGGCAAGCTCATAGTCCTTGACCTTTTTGCCGCCGTCGGACGCCATAAGGTACTCGTTTCCGTCCTTGTAGAACTTGTAGAGCCATTCCTCGCCGCCCTCATCGGTTCCGGGCACATTCCAGCGGTACTTGGCAACAAGCGTGTGGTTCACGTCCTTGCCGTACCAGTTGTTCATCTGCTCGATATCCTGTTCGAGAGCCTTTTTCGCGCTTCCGTCTTCGTGTTCTTCCTTAGAAACGCCGCCGCGCTCCGTGAAGAAGCCGCTCTTGCGCATTTCCTCGAATGTAACAGGCTCGGCGCTGTCGGGGAACACAACCGAAACGCTGTTTCCGAATTTCTCGCGCAGACCTTTTACAATCTTGCTGGTGTTGACATAGTTGTAGAAGAACTTGAAAACATACTGCTTCGGGCTGAACATATAGCTGCCCGCAAGGTTCGGGTTCTCCTGAAAATCGAGCACAAAGAGCTTCTTATACTCCTCGGCAACCGAGAGAATTCCGTGCTCAATCTTTTCCGCGCACTTTTCAAGCGACTCGTATTTGATGCCCGCGCGGTTGTTTGTGATGTACTTATTCGGTACGGAAACGAAGAACGCCGAAAGCTTCTCGTCAACGAAATCGGGGTTATCCGCTCTGACGAAGCCCGTCAGCTCAAAGGTCGAGAAGTAGTTGTACTTCGACATCAGCACCTTGCCCGCTTCAACCTTTGCTCCCGAAATTGCGTAAGGAACGAGGTAGGTGAAGCCGTCGTACTCCGCGCTGATAAAGTCCGCAACGCTCTTTCCGTTCTCGGAGAAGCGCACCTTGCGGATATCCTCGGGAGAGCGCTGATAGTGCTGGATTTTATAGACAATCTCCGGCTTTCCGTAGTTGATGACAGCAATGTTGAACGCTCTGTCAACGCATTCTTCCTCGTCAACCGACTTGAGATTTTTCTTTCTGATGAAAGCAAAGCAAAGGTCAACCATATTTATATAGGAACCCTTTTTGCTTGTAATCGAAACCAAGTTCTCGTGAAGCGCCTTCTGCTCGTTTTCGGGAAGCGCGAAAATAATCTCCGTGTGGTTGAACTGCTTTCCGTTGAGCTCAAGCTCGCGGACTTTAAGCGTTCCGTCGTCGTTTACCACGCGCAGAGAATATGTATTCGAGCGCATCTTGAACCAATCAACATTGGTGAAAACGCTCTTTGCGCCCAAACCGAAGCGTCCCTCGCGCTTTCTGTCGCCGTCGTTTCGACCGACAGAGAGATAATAGAACACCTGTTCAAGCTTGAAGCCTGTTTCGTTGTAGGTGAGCTTTACCTGTCCCTCATCGAGAAACTCAATCATCACCTTGATGTTCGGCTCGTCGTAATCGCAGCCGAAAACGTTCTGCAAAAGCTCGCGGATAATGGACTCGCGCGGATAATCCTTTGCAAGTCCCGCCATATTTATAGCGCCGCGGCCCGCATACATATTGTTGAAATAGTCTTTGAACAGGTCGCTTTCGAGCTCGCCCGAGCGAATTTTCTCGTCAATTTCGCCGACAACAGCTTTCACGCCGTCCTTGTCGCCGGCTGTATTTTTCTCGAAAAAATCACCCAGCAGCTTTTCTACTGTTTCATAGCCCTGACTCATTACAAAACCCCTCTTCTCCGCGCTGTTTTTCGGAAAATCCCGCACGGCAGGTTAATCTTCGGCAAAAGCCGTCAAATTCCGTCGTTATAAATCTTTATGTAGTCCTTGAAGGTGTGGTCGGAATCCTGCTCTTTGGCACGGTATTTCCAAATTCCGTAAAGCACGGAATACTGAATGTTGTCGTTAAGCGAGTTTATTTCCTGCTTTATTTTCAGGTGGAAATTGTCGCCCTTGTGAAGCTCGTCAATCTCCGCCTTTGCGTCCGCAAGCCCCTTGACTGCCTCGCTTGCAAACGGCTGATTGAGATAGCCTTCGCCCTCAAACGAAGCCGCAAGCGCCGCGGCGTCCTTTGCCTTTTCAAGCCGCCCGCTCGGGTTAGCCTCGCAAAGCCCGCTGATGTTATTCACGGCGGCGGTTATATCACCGTTCTGCGAGCTGTCCGAGATGCCGAAAAGCTTGTAGATTTTCGCAAGCTGCTCGTTCGCGAAATCGTTGAGCTGCTTAGCGTTTGTGATACGCTCAACCTCGGGCGTGATGTATTCGATTTTCACTCTCTTTATCAAATCCGCGCAGTTGTCAACCTGATTTGAATAATCTCTCAGATACCTCAAATCCTTGACAAGCGCGTTTAATATATCGCCCTTTTCCTTGATATCGAAGAGAATGTTTCTCGTGGGAAGCTCTCCGCAGAAAATCTCGCTGAGATTGAAGAACAGCGTCTTTTCAAGCAGCGGCGTGTCGAAAACGCCGTTTGAGTCGCGGAAGAGGATAAACTTTCTGTCCGCCTCTTTTGCTGCGCCGTGACGCGTCATTCTTCTTTCAAGAACCGCGGGCGACGCCGGAAGCTCATCGTTGAGCACATAATTCACGTTGTCCGGACCATCAACAAATGTTCCGAGCGAATCCGTACCGATAGTGATTTGCGCCATCTCGTCGTCCTGACGATTGGTGAGCTTTCTCTTGATTGCGCCCGAGATGATAAGCTCGCCGCGCATCACGTTCACGCTCGTCCCGTACAAGCAAACAAGCGCTTTTCTGAGGTATTCGACGGTGTTTTTGTTGCAGCAGTAAATCATTACGCGCGGGTCATCGTCGTCCTCAATGATATCGGCAACCTTCTTCAAAAGCGCGTCCAGCTTCACGTCAAACGCTCTCAAGTCCTCGACATCCGAGCGCGAGAAGAAGGATTTCTGATAAATGCGCTTTTCCTTTTCGTTCTTGTCGCAGTCGTACTGCTCAAAGACGTTTCCGCCCGAGCTGTACGCGGGAAGCCCTGTACGAAGGTCAACTTTCCTGCGGAAATATGTAATCACGCTTTCGTCAAAGCCGTAATCCACAAATTCAACGTTTCTCTTGAAATCCTCGGAATAAGCCGCCCTGTTGAAATAGCGCATAACGGGGCTGTCCTCGCGGATACCGCAAGCGGACGCGTTAAGCTCGAGATTGTCCGCCTTCGCCGCCTTTGCGCTGTCCGAGAGCACACTCTTAACCAAATCTGCAAGCGCGGTTTTCTCGTCCTTCGTTTTCGCGGGGAACGGCGCGTTTATCAGCAGCTTGTCGCTCTTCCACGGGATATTTTTTCTGTAATCCTCGTATTTCGGAACGCCCGAGGAAAGCTCCTCGTCAATGATAATCAAACTCCAGTTAAAGTCCTTGCCTGCCTTGCGCTTGAGAAGGTTTTCTCCGAACAGGGTTTCGCGGGCGATGAGGTAAAGCCCTGCGCTCTCCGCGTTGAAATACAGGAGGGAATTTGCCGCTCCCGAAACCATTTTGAAATCCGCGCCAACGCTTGTGAGCAGGTATCTGTACCAGCTGTAAAGCTCGCTTTGGCGGGTAATAATCAGAATATTCGGAGTTTCCTGTTCGGCAAGCACGTCATAGACGCAAAGCGCGGACTTTGTGTATTTCTCCGAGCCGAATTCCCCGCAGTTAAGCGCAAATCCGAACCTCCTGAGTTTTTCTGCCGCGGCAAGATTTGCCGACGACAAATTGAGTCCGCCAAGCGGCAGCCATTTAAAATTGCTCAATATAACGCACCCCCGTAATTTATCGGAATTTTATATTTACAAACCCGAATTTATTTTGATACATTTATAATTATACACCAAATACGGAATTATTACAAGTATGTCAAAACCCCTAATGTTAGAAAAAAATCACCCCAAATTTTGTACACTTTGCACAAATCCTTAATTTTTTATACAATTCTTCAAATTTCGGGTAAAAATAACACCGAATTTAAGCAAAATATTACTTAATCTTCCGTAATTTACGGATATTTCCATTGCATAAAAATAAGGCGAATGCTAAAATAATAGTACAAAATATTAGGGGAGCTGATAATATGCTGAAAGCAGTGCTTTCAAGGAAAAATATAGCTGAAAACGCCGAATTTGACGGCTGCATAAGCGACCTTTTGGAAAACCGAAGCGTTGAGCGTCTGAAGGATTTTTCACATCACCTCGGCACAAGCCGTTTTCAGCACTGTCTGAACGTTTCTTACTACAACTTTCTCGTCTGCCGAAGGCTCGGACTTGACGCGAGAGCGGGCGCCCGCGCGGGACTTCTCCACGACTTTTACTTCTACAACCATCACCGCAAAAACGAAAGCGTAAAAGGCATTCACTTCTGCGCGCACCCGATGGTTGCTTTCGCAAACGCCGCCGAGCTGTTTCCGATAAGCGAGCTTGAAAGCGATATGATTGTCTGCCACATGTGGCCGATAACCGCGTTTTTCCCCCGCCACAGCGAAACGTTCGTGATAACCTTTGTGGATAAATTCTGCGCGGTCGCGGAGATTGCCTCAAGCGCCGTCAACCGCGCGCGAAAACGCGTTGATTAAAGAAAATCGGCAATGTCAATCCAAGTAAGCAGCAGCTCGCGTTCCTCGGGACGCTTGAATTTAAGCTGCGCCGCCGCCACAATCGGAAGCCACTCCTGAACCTTTTTCTTGTCCGCCTGCGCTTTCTGACAATAGAGCTTGAGATATTTCTCTGCGCTTTCCGTGCGGTGACGAAGACAAAAGCCGAGATAAGTCCGCGCAACATCAGCGAGGGGATTTCCCTGCTTTGCCTTGAACCAATCGACAACGTACATTCCGCTTTCGTTCACGACAATGTTCTCGGGCATAAACTCCCCGTGACAAACGCACGAAGCGTCCTCCAGCGCGGCAAGCTTTGTGAGCAGCTCGTATTTTTTCACATCGTCAATCATATCAAGCCCCTCGATTGAGCGCTTGAGATAAACCTTCAGGCTGCTCAGTTTCGCGGAATGAAGCGCGTTCACCTCAATATGCAAATCCGCCATTTTCCCGAGAAGCTCCTCGGAACGCGGCTCCTCGCGCATCATTTCATCAAGCGTTTTGCCCTTGATAAAGCTGTATTCGAGCGCCCATTTCCCGTCAGCCTTTGTCGCGCCGATAAGCTCGGGCATTCTCGGAAAGCCTGTTTCCTCAACTCTCGTGTGAGTGAGCGCCTCGTAGAAAACCACGCTTTTCGGCTCGTCGGGCTCTTTGAATATTTTCACGCATTTGTCGCCGTTTTCAAAAACCTTGACCTTTGCGCTCTCGGAAACAAGTTTTTTCAGTTCCATATCCAAATCCTCCAAATTACTCGTCAATATCTCCATCATAAAGCCCCGTGACCGACAGCGTGAGGAAGCGGAAATCGCCCATAAGGTCGATTATCTCGCCGCCCGTGCCGCCCATAATGCGAACAATCGGTCTGAGAACGTTGTCGTTGTCCTCGACAACAACGCCGTGCCGTCCGTCCGAGAGCGAAACCATTGTTCCCACGGGATACGGGTTGAACGCGCGCAAAAACGCCTTTGTCACGTCCAAATCAAAATGCGTGCCGCTCCCGCCGAGAATGTACTCCTCGGTTTCCGCGACTGACCACGGCTTTCGGTAAGGTCGGTATGAC
>CAMEQX010000012.1 GCA_945933905.1 uncultured Clostridia bacterium | reverse complement strand
TTTTCCTTCGTGACCTCTTTGGGAACCTCGCGCGGAGATTTTTCCCACTCGGGCGACGGCTCATTCTCGTCTGTAAAGCGGTTTTTGCGCGGCTTTCCGCTCAAATCGCTCTCCGACTGCTCGAGAACATCAAAAATGCTCCCGATATCACGAAACGGCTCGTCATCGGGGAAATCCTGTTCACCCGAAAAACTTGGCTCAACAGCGCGGTTTGCCTCGGGAACGCGCGTTTCCGAGGGGATTTTCTCGTCCTCGGTTCTCGCGGAGAACAAATCCTCGGGCGGCGCAGTTGTCACAGCTGCCCCCGACATCTTCCCATAAGCCGAAATCGCCGCCGCGTTTTTCCTGATAACTCGCGGCTTTTTCTCGGGAACAGGCTCGGAAATCTCCGCTTCCTGCGAAACAAACGCGTTTTCGGGAACCTCGCTCGGCTGAACGAAATCCGCGTTATTCTCGGGCGCGCGGCTCACGGGGTTTTCGCTAAACGCGTTCTCAAACGGCACGAAATCACCCGAAATCTTAGGCTGCTCGAACTCCTCGCGGCTCTCCTCGGATTTGCGCTCGGGGAACTCGGCTTGAAGCGGCTGCGAAAACGGCTGAAAATCGCGCGGATTTGGATTTCTCGTATAGCTTTCGCCGCGCGGCTCTCCCCCGCGAATGATGTGCGAAATCTGCTGTCCCTCGTTTTTGCGGCGGAAAACCGTCGGCGACGTGAAAAATCCGTCCTTCAGCGGCTCCTCTTCCTCGGGCTTTTTCGGCTCGGGCTTTTTCGGGGCAATCTCGCTTCGTGAAATCCTCTCGGGCACAAACGGCTTTACAACGCGCTCTCGTGACGGACGCTCCTCCGGCTTCGGCACCTCGACAATCGGCTTTGAACGCGAAATATCCACATTCAGCGAGTAGTCGAGGAACGAGCTCAGCTCCTCCGCGGAGATTTCTCCCGTATCAACCTTCCCCTTCATCGCGCTCATATACGCGAACCAGTTTTCGTATTCCTTCGTGCTCATCGTTTTGCCAACGCGAGAATAAATCTCGTCCGTGACTTTTTTGCACTTCTCCTCAAGCGAGGGCGTGACGCGCTGAACGGGGTGTTCCTCGCGGTAGATTTCAAGACAGGTTTTGCCGTTTGTGAGGTAGGTTCGGCAGAAATCCTCGTTATAATCCGCATTTCTGAGATACAGCCGCCCGCAGCGCTTGCACGGGCACAAAATCCCGCCGCTTTCGATTATCGCGTCAATCTCAAGGTCAACAACCGCCTTCAGACTGCACGGCATATAAATTTTCTCGGTGTAGTTTTCCATTTTCCCGCGAACGATGTTGTAGCTCGAAAGCTCCGCGGGCAGCCCCGCTTTCATCTTCGCGAACGCGTCCATCGCGATTTGGTCGGAAATTTCGCTGTAATCGCCGATGTCCGAGTAGTCGTCGGAGTAGTCAAAATCCGCGAGAACGTGCCGCACGATGTCCTTTGAAATCGCCGAGAACATAAACGGAGAACTCGGCGTTCTTCCCACGGAAAACACCTTGATTTCACCCAAATTCTCCACGCGGCAGCCCATTTCCTGCGCGGTCACGCTGAACATCAAATCAAAGTACTTCCTGCGCGACGCGGCTTCCTTGGCGCTTTTGACGTCCTTGGTGAACACGAAATCAATCTTGCTTTTCGCGTAATCCTGAACGCGCACAATGTTCAGCCACTCGTTTATCGCGCGATTGTAGCGGAACTCGCAAAGCCGCGAGAAAACCATTTTGTCAAACGGCGTGCGGCAAGTTATATAGCGGTTCCAGAGCGTTCCCGTGCCGATGTTGTCGCGGCGGCAGAGATAGTCTATCCAGCAGTCTATCGCGACTTTTTCGTAGGTTGTGCGAATGTTGTGCTCGATGAAACAATGCGCGTTTTGAATATCACGGCGCAGCTGCGCAAAAACATCGGGGTTGATTTTGCCGGTTTTCTGCGCCTCGCTGCACGCGTCAATCGCACTCTTGGCAAAATATGTCAAATCAAAGCCGCAAAAATCAAGCACGGACGATGGATAACGCAGCAGAAAAATCTCGTTGGAATTGCGTCCCACAAGCTTTAACGTATCTTCCATTACAATCCTCCCCTTGCTTTGTTTCCGTCATCAGCTTCTCTCGTCAACAGAACTGCTTTCATCAGCTAAACTGCTGTCGGCGCTTGATGAAGACGAGCTTGATATCACGGACGAGCCGCTTGAACTGTCGCTTTCGATTATCTTGCGAAGATAGGGATTTTTACGCAGAATTCCCTCAACATAAAGCACCTCAACGGTTTTTCCGTCAACCTTTTGAGTTGCCCAGCGAATATGATTGTAGTTTTTGTCGGAGAAAACAGCCGTGTGAAGATGACGGCAGCCCGCAACCTTCTTGCAGACGCCAAGCGGGATTTTCACGTCCTCGCGAGCGTCCTCAACGTAATAGGAAACCATCTGTCTGTCGCCCGTTTTCGAGATATAGCGCACCACGCGATAGTCGCCCGAGTCGGACAAAACCTCGTATTCGGGGTCGCGGAGGCTGAGGTCAAGCTCGCTTATCGAGGGACTGCCGTTTTCATCGAGCGTGAAGGTGATGTTGCCCATAAACATACGCATCGCGATGAAACCGACCGTGCCGATGACGTACATCAGCAGATACATTGTTCCAAGCACGGTTTTGAGCGTTTCGTTTGACCTGTTGATGAAGAAAAACGCGATTACGACAACCAGCGGCGGCGTGGTGATGTACCATTTCCCGAAGCCGAAAATCAATATCAGAAACGCCACAATCGGCAAGACGTAGGCGTTGACTTGCGTGATAACCTGTTTTCGCGTGAAGATAAGCAGACCGAAAGCCGCGATGTTGATGAAAAGGTAAAGCACGAAAAGCGGCGTGGGGTTTTCAAGCTCGAAGTGAAAGCCGAAGCACAGCCACGCAACCCATATCAGAAACGCCGTGTAGCCCCAGCAAAGCGCCGCAACGCCTCGTCTGAACCACACATTTTTGAAGAACGCCGTGAGTTTATCCATTTTTTAACCTCTTTTGATGGTGATATTTTTGAGCATAATTCTATATTATATATTGTATAACAAAACTCAGAAAAATGCAAGGGCTTTTTGCAAAAATGTTGAGAATATCCGAGCAGAAGAAATTCCGTTTTCAACAAAATCGGCAAAAAAAATCCGAGCCCAACGACCCGGATTTTCGGATTAGTTATCAAAACCTTGGAATTTTCTCATAAGAAGCTCGATGTCCTTGGACTCGTTGTAACCCATATTTGCTTCAACGGGCTCGGGAGCGGGAGCCGGCTTGGGCTCGGGAGCGGGAGCTTCAGCGGACTTCTCTGCGGGAGCAGCCGCCTGAACCTGCGCGGGAGCCGCCTTTTTGGGCTGCTGAGCGGGCTTTTTCGGCTCGTCGTCAAAGTCCGTAAACACCGCGATAATCGAGATTTCATCATCAGCAAGCGTTTCGTCGAACTCAACACCGAACTTAAATCTCGCGTCGTCGTTGAATTTCTCGGAAATCTTCTTCGCGAGAACGTCAAATTCATCAAGTCCAACAGAATCCGAAGCAGGAACCTTGATATTCAGCAAGCCTCTTCTCGCACCCTCGATAGAGGTCTCGAGGAGCGGGCTGTTGAAAATCTCGTCAAGAGCGTCGTCGTATTTCTTTTCTCCCTTGCCCGTGCCGATTGCCATATGCGCGATACCGCTGTTCTTCAAAGCCATACGGATATCCGCGAAGTCAACGTTTATGTAACCGCTTCCCTGAACAAGCGAGATGATGCCCGTAACCGCCTTGCAGAGAATTTCATCAACCTTCTCAAATGCGTTTTTGATGGTGATGTTGCTGCCCTTGAGCTGTCTTACTCTGTCGTTCGGGATAACGATAAGAGCGTCAACATTCTGCTTCATCTCGGAAATGCCCTTGATTGCCTGCTGCATTTTGTGAGCGCCCTCAAAGTCAAACGGCTTTGTCACAACGCCAACCGTGAGAATGTCCTTCTCCTTGGCAAGCGAAGCCACAATAGGAGCAGCGCCCGTGCCAGTGCCGCCGCCCATACCGGCAGCGATAAAGAGCATAGAAACGCCGTTGAGCGCCTTGGAAATCTCCTCGCGGCTCTCCTCAGCGGAGGTCTTTCCTTTTTCGGGGTCGTTTCCCGCGCCCTGACCGCGAGTGGTCTTTCTGCCTATCTGAATACGGCTCATACGGCTTCCGTCCTTGCTTCTCAAAGCAACAACATCCGTGTTCGCCACAACATATTCAACAAAGCCGACTTCAGCGTTAACCATATGCGAAACCGCGTTTCCGCCGCCTCCGCCCACGCCGAATACCATAATCTTGGTGGCAGAGCTGAAATCATCGTTCACTTCAAATCCATCATCAAAGCTGTCAACTTCAAAGTTCATATCATTAAACCTCCCGAATTTTATACAGCCGCGTCAAAAAACGGCATTTAAGCAATATCCTCAACGGACAGCGTAAAATCAATCAGTATAAAGCACTACTATTCATTATAACACATTTGAAACGAAATTGCAACCTTTTTTTTTAATTTTTTTTGCCCGACTGTCGAAAACCGCGAAAACCCGCATTATTCAGCCGCCGCGGGCTCCTCGGGAGCGCTGTTTGTTTGCTCGGGGGAACTCTCGGTTGATTGAACAGGCTTTGTTGACTGAACAGGCTTTTGACCGTGAGAAAGGCTCTCTACGGCAACCTTTTCGGGATTTGTCAGCAGCACGGAAACCTTCTCGTCCTCGGAAATCTCCTTTTCAATCAGCGCTTGTCCCACGCGGAGCTTGCTTTCAAGCTGCACGGACGAGCCGAGATTTAAAACAATTCTGTCTTCAACCGTAATCTTTATGGAAAATCTGTCCGTGATGTCGATTTCCGTGACGTTTTGAAGCCCGACTTTCTCCGCAGTTTCAAAGATTTCCATAATAATCTTGTTTTTCGCTTCAACCTTGGAATTCAGCTTGCTGCCTGTTTCGAGGCTCTCGGCTTCCAATCCCTTCACGACAACCAGCCCGTCCGGAGAAATCTCCCCCAGCACTCTTCCGCCGCGTGAAATCACATATTTTTTCCTGTTCTCATAAAGCGCAAACCAGTTTTGAGCCTCGGTTATCTCGATGATGATTTTCGTGGGATAGCTCTTTTTCACGGTCACGCCGTCCACAAACGCAAACGCGTCCATCACGCTGTTTTCAGCCTTTTTCGCGTCGATGTGAAGAAGATTTTCGCCCGTGTTAATCCCCGACGCCGCGATTATTTCCTCGGAGGAATAGCGGGTTGTGCCGACAACCTCGATTGTGCCGCACTTGAAAAGCACGGTGTTCGACAAAATCGCCATAATTATCCCGACCACAATCGCCGCCAGAATAAAATACAGCGTGTAATTTCCGCCGCGATAGGGGCGCTTTTTCTCGGGAGCCTCGGCGCGAATTTTCGCTTGCGCCGCCTTGTCGGCAGCCTTGCGAGCCTGCTCGTTGACGGGCTTCGCGGGAAGGCTCCGAGCGCTGTTTTGAGCGGTCTGCCCTTTTACCGCGGGCTTTGTGATTTTCTTCGCCTTTTTCCCGAGAACAAAACGCTTTTTCGGCTTTTTCGCGGGATTTGCGGGGCGATTTTGCACACTTTTATTTTGACCGCCAGCCGTGTTTCCGGCAGCGTTTTTCGCCTGATTTACGCGGTTTTGCGGGACATTTTTCGGATTTTGCAAATTACGCGGATTTCCCGCAGAATTTTGAGGCTTTTGCTGATTTTTGACAGGCGGCTTTTGCGCGTTTTTTTGTGAAGCAGCACTCCTCAAACCGCTTTGCGACGCGTTTTTCCGAGCATTTTCGACATTCTGCCGATTTTTTTGAGCGCTCGGTTTTGGCGCAGTTTTTTTCTTACCTATCATTTTTTCACTTCCTCAAAATTGTTTGTTTTATCAGCCCGAGAGCGCATTGCCGAGCGGTTCTCGTGAGTTCGCGGAAATCGCGTTGTTGAGCGAAATTCAGACTTTTTTGATATCCGCGCCGACCGAGCGAAGCGCAGTTTCAATGCTCTCATAGCCGCGCTCGATGTAGCTCACGCCCGAGATTTCACTTGTACCCTCAGCCGCCAGTGCCGCTATCACAAGCGCCGCGCCGCCGCGCAATTCCGCCGCCCTGAGCTTAGCGCCGGACAGCGTTTTCACGCCCTCGACCACGCAAACCCTGCCCTCAACCTTAATCGACGCACCCAGCCGCACCAGCTCCGAGATATGCCGAAAACGGTTCTCGAAAATCGTTTCCACAAACACCGAAGTTCCCTCGGCTGTCGAGCAAAGCGCGGTGAACGGCGCCTGAATGTCCGTCGGGAAGCCCGGATATGGCATCGTGCGGATTGTCGGCGGAGCTTGAATTCGCTTTTTGCAATTCAGGTACATTTTCCCGCCGCCATAGCTGTAAATGCTCGCGCCCATCGCCTCAAGCACCGGTGTGAAGCCGTTTAAGTGCTGAGGAGCGCAGTTTGTCAGAATAATTTCGCCGCGCGTTATCGCCGCAGCGCAAAGGTACGTTCCCGCAACAATTCTGTCGGGAATTACCGTGTGTTCTCCCGCAAAAAGCCGCTCCACGCCCTCTGCCTCAATCACGCTTTCTCCCGCGCCGCGAATTTTCGCGCCGAATTTGTTCAAGCAATCGGCAAGGTCAATGATTTCGGGCTCTCGCGCGGCGTTGTGGATTTCGGTGAAACCCTTTGCCGTTGCCGCCGCAAGAAGAATGTTCTCGGTTGCCCCGACCGACGGAAACGAAAGAGTTATCTTCGCTCCGTGAAGTCCCGAAGGCGCTGTACAGTCAAGATAACCGTGCTCCTCGGAGATTTCCGCGCCCATTTGCCGCAGCGCCGACAGGTGCAAGTCAATCGGTCTTGCGCCAAGCTCGCAGCCGCCCGGAAACGACAGCCGACAGCGCCCCGTTCTCCCGAGAACAGAGCCGAGAAACACGATACTTCCGCGCATTTCCCGCATAAGATTATCGGGAATTTCGCTTCCCACAACATTTGTCGCGTCAACAACAACCGTGTCCGCGCTCCTCCGGCATTTACACCCGAGATTTGTTAAAATACGGCAGTCGGCGTCTGCGTCCGATAACTGCGGGCAGTTGTGAAACACGCTCTCGCCGTGCGCCAAAACCGCCGCCGACAAAAGCGGAAGCGCGCTGTTCTTCGCGCCCTGAACCCGCAGCTCTCCCTCAAGCCTTTTCCCGCCGTTTACTATCAGCCTTTGCCGATTGTCCATAAAATCACCCTTTCAGCGTTCGCATACAGCAATATATGTTCAATCGCTGAAATGGGTGAATTACCGCGCGGAATTTTCCGCCTGTAAACCTTTTTCGTTCAATCAACCCGCGGGGATTTCGCGGGGATTTGGTTATCGAAAACGACCAAATCTGTCTGAAAATCTCGCTTTTTTGGTTATCGAGAACGACCAAAATTTCCTGAAAATCGCGCTGATTTGGTTATCGAGAACAACCAAAATTTCCCGAAAATCGCACATTTTGGTTAGCGAAGCGCCTGCGGTTGTCGCCGCGCGGTGCTGCAAATCACTTGAGCAGCTTCTCCTCGCCGACAAGGTTGATTATCTCGCAGAGAATTTTCCCCGCCGCGTCCGACTCGCGCTGATTGTGCGCGTTTTGTTCCATTTCAAGCAGCTTCGCGCGGTTCTCGTACAGCTCGGAAACCGTCTTTATCAGGCGCTCGCCCGTAAGCTCCGCGTCCTCGATAATTATTGCCGCGTTTTTGTCGGCAAGCGTTTTCGCATTGTAAAACTGGTGATTTTCCGCAGCCGCGGGATACGGCACGAGA
Organism: uncultured Clostridia bacterium; assembly: GCA_945933905.1. Lineage (GTDB taxonomy): Bacteria > Bacillota > Clostridia > Oscillospirales > Ruminococcaceae > CAG-115. Next base: position 4,462 of record CAMEQX010000012.1, on the reverse strand, counting down.
ATTGACGCTCTGCCGACCTCGGTAAGCTCCGTTATCGTCATCGCACCCGCTCTCGATATAATCAAATCCGCCGCGCTCATACAGGTGTACATATTGTCGATGTAATCACGGAAAATGTGCTTTTTCTCGTCCTTTTGAACGCCGTTTTTATCAAGAGCTTCGGCGAAAATCTCCTTGTTTTTGCTGCCGTAGGAGTGAATGTGGTTGATTTTGCCCGCCTTGTTTTCCCAAGCAATAAGCTCGGCAACTGCGTTTGTTATGCGGTTTGCGCCGAGGCTTCCCCCAAACGACAAAACCGTGAAATCGGCCGAAAGACCCAGCCGCTTTTTTGCAGCGGAGCGCTCTTCAATCGGTATATTCGTGCGAAGCGGGTTTCCCGTGACAATGCACCGCGAGCTGTCCTTGAGATGCTTTTTCGCGTCCTCGGTTGCCAGAAGTACCTTGTCTGCGCGCGTCGAGAGCATTTTTGTCGCCATTCCCGGATAAGAGTTGCTTTCGTGCGTTATCGTGGGAATTTTCATCGCGCTCGCCTGCGACAGCACCGTTGCCGTGACGTAACCGCCCGTCCCTATCGCAAGGTCGGGCTTGTACTCCCTGATAATCCGCTTTACAGAGCGCTTTGCCGAGATAAAATAGCAATAAGCCGCCTTTACGTTATGCGCAAAGCTTTTCGGCGAAAAACCGCGCTCAAAGCCGTACATATCCACGCCGACAAAATCATAGCCCGCTTTTCCCACAAGCTTTTTTTCCATACCGTCGGGCTTTCCGACAAACAAAACCTGCGTTTCGGGAAAAGTTGCCGTGAGTTTGTCCGCAATCGCAAGCGCGGGGTTTATGTGACCCGCCGTGCCGCCCGCCGCAAAAAGTACTCTCATTTTTTCACCCTTTTCGTTTTATTACTATTTGAACAACTCCCGCAAATCAGCTCGGGGAGCGGGTTCGCGCTGCTCGTTAACCGAATTCGCGGGGAATTCCCGCTTGTTTCCGCAGCTTGTGAGTTCCCGCAAATCAGCTCGGGGAGCGGGTTCGCGCTGCTCGTTAACCGAGTTCGCGGGGATTTCCGAGCTTGTTTCCGCAGTTTGTGAGTTCCCGCAAATCAGCTCGGGGAGCGGGTTCACGCTAATTCAGCTTCGAGCGCTTGCTCACCGCGAGCAAAAGTCCCATTTCCCACAACTGTATCATCAGCGCCGTGCCGCCGTAGCTGAAAAACGGCATCGAAATGCCCGTGTTTGGCACGCAGCATAGGTTTACGCCGATGTTCAAAAGCGCTTGCAAGCCGATGTGGAACGTAATTCCCGTTGCCATAAGACAGCCAAATCTGTCCTCGGCGTGTGACGCAATCGTAAAGCCGCGCATCACGAAAATCACGAACAACAAAATCACAACCGCGCCGCCCACAAGCCCGAATTCCTCGCACAAAACCGCATAAACAAAGTCGTTCTGCGCGAAGGGAAGGTAGAAATATTTTTGCGTGGAGTTGCCGAAGCCTTTGCCCCAAATTCCGCCCGAGCCTATCGCCAGTGCCGACTGATAGTTCTGATAAGAGCGGTCGCCCGGCTCGGAGAGCGGGTCCATAAACTTTACTCGGTCACCGAAATAGTCAAATCCCGACAGCGATACGCCGATGATGACGATTATCACAAGCGCAATCGCAACCGGTATGACAGGCTTCATATTTATCCCGCCGACAAACAGCATAACCGCGCAGACCGCCGTCATAATCAGCAGTCCCGACATATGCGACTGAATGACAATCATTATGAAAACAACCGCCAAAAACAACATTCCGGGCTTCACTATTCCAACCCAAAAGCTGCGGATTTTATCGAAATTTTTGTGAATGTAATACGCCATAAAGATGATAAGCCCGACCTTTAAAAAGTCCGACGGCTGAAACGTGCCGAAAACCGGTACTTTAAGCCAGCGCTTCTGGTCGCCCTCCGCCGCCACTCCAAACGGCAGACAGAGGAAGTTTATAAACATCGTTATCGCGAGGATAAGGTGCGCGAGAGTGAACTTGAATTTCCCGCCAAACGCCGAAAATTCCCGCCGAAGCACGCGGTAATCCATAAAACAAAGCACGAACATTCCCGCAAGACCGATGCCCGCGGCGATTATCTGCTTGACGGTATAAGCGTAGCTGTCGCCCTCGTTGTCAAGCCACGACTGCGCGTGTCCCGCAGAGAACATCATCGTGATGCCAAAAACCAACAGCACGAAAATGATAACCGTCATCGGCATATCAACTTTTCCGTGAAAACTGAAAAACTTGATTTTGTTCGGGTCGTCGTTCTTCTTTTTAACCTGCTTTCCCGTGAGCTTTTTCGCGGAAACGGCAGGCTTCTGCGGCTGAACGGGCGGCTTTTTCGGAGAGCTTTGTCCGTTTGCGCCCGCCTGTCTTGCCACGGAATTCGGTCTGATTTGCTGAGCCATACTTACCTCTTTTCGCGAGTTACATCATCATTGCAAAAACAATAGCCAAAGCGCCGAAAAGCACCGCCGTTGCCGTGAACACAACGTCAATCTTGATTTCACTCCAGCTGCTCATCTCGAAATGATGATGAATGGGCGTCATCTTGAACAAACGCTTGCCTTCTTTGGTGTGGTGAATTTTCTTCGTTATCTTGAACACGGTTGTCTGAATAAGCACGGAAAGCGCTTCGAGAATATACACAATTCCCGCGACAACCATCAGAAATTCCGCTTTGCAGCCAACTCCCAGCGCACACACAACTCCGCCCAAAAACATCGAGCCCGTGTCGCCCATAAACACCTTCGCGGGCGGGAAATTCCACATAAGAAAGCCCAGCAGCGCGCCCGCCGTGCAAAAGGCAATCAGCGTTTCGCCGAACATTCCGAAAATCCCCGAAATGACCGCAAAGGTCGCCGCGTAGATTACCGTTACCGAGGAGCAAAGCCCGTCTATTCCGTCCGTGAGATTGACCGCGTTTACGATGTACAAAATGCCGAGTCCCATCACAATGTAATAGAACAAGCCCATATCCCACTGCGCGCCGCCCGGAAACGAAATCACCGTGCTTGAAAATCCGCTGAGGTAGATTGTCGTGAAATACGCCGCGATTATAAGCACCTGAAAAATGATTTTCTGAATAGGCGTAAGTCCCTCGTTGCGCTTTTTGCGAACCTTGATGAAGTCATCGAGAAAGCCCACAAAACCGAACAAAACCGCCATTATCATTCCCGAAACGGAAACGACAAGCTCGCGTTTTCCCGCGCCCGAAAAGTCCGCTCCCGTGAACGCGAAAACAATCATTCCCACGGCAAAGCACACGCTCACCGCGAAAATAAACGAAATTCCGCCCATCGTGGGAGTGCCCTCTTTTTTCGCCTTGTGCCACTTCGGTCCGATGTCGAGGATTGTTTGTCCGTACTTCAGCTTGTGCAAAAGCGGTATCAGAAAAATCCCCGCAAGCCAAGTTATCAGAAACGCCGCAGCTGCCGCTATTGAACTTGTAATAATCATCTTTAACCAACCTTTTTTGCGATTTCTTCCATTTTCATCCCGCGGCTCCCCTTAAACAAAACCACATCGCCGCTCTTCAAATTCTCCAAAAACAGCTCTGTGAGCTCGCTTTTGTTTTCACTGTGGAACACGGGGAATTCGCGCCTGAAAAGCTCGTCGCGAAGCGCCTTCATCTCCGTTCCGTACAAAAAGCACAAATCCACGTTCTTTTCAACAAAATCGGCAATACCCGCGTGGAGCTGCTTTGACATCTCGCCAAGCTCCAACATATCCCCAAGCACCGCGATTTTGCGTCCGTTCATTCGCCCAAGCACTCCCAGCGAGCTTTCCATCGAGGTCGGCGAGGCGTTGTAGCAATCGAGAATTACCGTCACATCGCCGCGCTGCTCGATTTTTTGCCGCATTCCCGACGCGCTGTAATTCAAAAACGCGGGCAGGATTTCCTCGGGTGTTAAGCCAAATTCAATTCCAACGCAAAACGCCGCGAGAGCGTTCAGGACGTGATGTTCACCGATGACATTCAGTTCGGCGGAATAGTTTTCGTTTTTGTAATGCAGAGTAAATTTCTCGCCGCTTTCCGTTGAACAAACATCGCTTGCGTAAACGTCGTTTTGCTCGCCAAAACCATAGCGGATTAGCTTCCTGTCAAGCTTCACGCCGCTCAAAAGCTTGTCGTCGCCGCAAAGAATAAGCGGTGAATTTTCGTCCGCTCCGTCGAGAATTTCAAGCTTCGCTTTGAGGATATTTTCCTGCGTTTTGAGGTTCTCGATGTGACAAAAACCGATGTTCGTGATAACCGCGGCGTTCGGGTGCGCGGCTTTCGACAGCGCGCTGATTTCGCCGAGGTCGCTCATTCCCATCTCGATGACAGCCGCCTCAAAGCCGCTGTTCAAGCCAAAAAGCGTGCGCGGCAGACCGATGTCGTTGTTGAAATTGCCCTCGGTTTTCAACACATTGAATTTTTGGCGAAGCACGCTG
>CAMEQX010000011.1 GCA_945933905.1 uncultured Clostridia bacterium | reverse complement strand
GGCTTGAAAACGGCGCGGAATGGTTTGACGGCGATGAGGACAGTTTCTCCGACAAAAACGCTGCCGAAAACGTCAAGGCAAAGTGCGAAAATCAGCTTTGCACGGTAAAATCCGTTGAAACAACGCTGAAAAAAGAAAACCGTCCCCTGCTCTTTTCGTTGACCTCTCTGCAGGCTGAAGCGAACGATAAGCTCGGCTTTTCGGCAGCGACAACGCTCACGATTATGCAGTCGTTATACGAAAAAAAGCTGCTCACCTATCCGAGAACCGACAGCAACTACATCACCGAGGATATGGCAGCGAAGCTCGAGGGGCTTGTTGGGAAACTGCGGTTTTTCAATGAACCCGCTGTTGACGAGCTGCTTTTGACAGGATTGAATATCGACAGCCGCGTTGTCAACAACGCGAAAGTTTCCGACCATCACGCAATTCTGCCGACCGAAAACATCGACAACGCGGACAAAACCGAGCTTACCAAAGAGGAAAAAGCAATTCTCGAAATGGTTATGACGCGTTTTCTCGCGGCTTTAAGCCCCGAATACCAGTACAACGAAACTTCGGTTATCTTCGAGGTGAACGGCGAAACGTTCCGCAGCAAGTTCAAAGTACCCGTAAAACTCGGTTGGAAGAAATTCTACATCGAGCAGGACGAGGACGATGAAAATGGCACGGCGGGTAACTTTTCCGAGGGAGAGAGCTTTGAAGCAAAAAAGCTCACGATTTCCGAGTGTGAAACCCAACCGCCGAAGCATTACACCGAAAGCACGCTGTTAAGAGCGATGGAGAACATCGACAGACGTATCGAGGACAAGGAATTGAGCAGCTACGTTTCCGAGCGCGGTCTGGGTACTCCTGCAACAAGAGCTATGACGATTGAGCGCATAATCAAAGTCGGCTACATATCCCGCAAGGGCAAATCGCTGATAGCCGAGGATAAAGGCTTCAAGATAATCGACATTCTGCCGGAGAACGTGAAAAGCGTTGAGATGACAGCTGAAATGGAACAGCAGCTTGCTGCTGTCGAGAACGGCACGGAAACGCCCGAAAATGTTGTAGAAGCAACTAAAAAGGCGATTTGCGACATTATTAAGAGTGAGGCAGGACGGGAACACGTTTCCCTTGCACCGAAAAAAGAGCCGCTTGGCAAGTGTCCGAAATGCGGCGGCGCAGTCTATGAATACAAAAAAGGCGAACAAACGGTTTTCTACTGCGAAAACAATCCGAAATCCTGCATTTTCAGACTTTGGGGCGATGATTTGTTCTGGACGTCAAAGGGCAAAAAGCTCACGTCAACCGTAATGAAATCCCTGCTCACAAAGGGAAAAGTCAAGGTCGGCGGTCTGAAAAGCAAGGACAAGGACGCGACCTATGACGCGATTATTTCTTTTTCAGACAAGACGTGGGAGGACAAGAACGGTAAACTGCACGTCGGGTTTTCGATGGAGTTCGATAACAGCAAAAAACAGAAGAAAGGAGGAAAATAATGGACAAGTTTTACTTTTTCAAAGTTACGCTCATTTACTATGATGACGTGACTGAAACGCTTTTCATCACGCCCGACCAGACGGACGTTGATGAAGAAGGTATTCCGTTTTCGGAACAGGAATTGCGTGAGAATGCCGAGTTTAAGGCATTTGTCAAGAAGAACAAGGTTGATGTGGTTGACGTGAAATACGTTGAGTACGCTGTCGATAAGGACAACAAAACCGTTATTCTCGGCAGCGATATCACAAAAGAGAGCTTCAAAACGCTCGAAAACCACGATGAGCTTGAAATTATCGAGGAAAACGAGTTCCCGCTGATTTTGAAGCAGACGAAAAAAGCAAGCGGCGGCTCGAAAATGCACTATATCTGCCTCGCAGCTGCGGCGATTGTGGTTTTAATGTTTCTTTTTGCCAACGCGCCGAAGATGGGCAAAATGCAGGAAGAAGATAGTTCGAGTTCGGAGATTTCCGAAGAAATCAGCTCGGACGAAAGCGAAGCGACAAGCTCCGATGAAAGCAGCTCGAGCAGCGCAGAAATATCGAGTTCGTCAAGCACATCAACTTCGAGTAGTTCAAGCAGTTCCGATACATCGAGTTCCGAGAGCGCAGACAGTTCGAGCAGCGAAACCGAAAGCTCCGAAGATGAAAGCTCGTCAAGCAGCACCGAAACGATAGTTTCGACAAGCACAAGCGTTTCAAGCAGTTCAAGCAGCACAGACAGTTCGGAAGAAGTATGATTAGGAGGAATAATTATGTATAACAACTTTCAGATTATGGGCAGAATTGTAAACGACCTCGAATTGAGAACCATTCCCGCCGGTATTACCGTTTTAACGTTTCGTGTTGCGGTTGACCGCCGCCACAAGAACAAGGACGGCGAAAGAGTCACGGATTTCTTCAACGTTGTTGCTTGGCGCGGAACAGCGGAGTTTATCTGCAAATATTTCGGCAAGGGACGTATGATTTTCCTCGAGGGCGAAATGCAGATACGCGAATACACCGACAAAAACGGAAATCCTGCGTTCTGGCACGAGCTTATCGTTGACAGGGTGTGCTTTACGGGCGAACCTAAACAGACGGCAGCTCCGTCCGCGCCTCCTATCCCCGAGCCGCCGCAGGAATTGCCCGAATATCAGCAGAACAGCGATGACGATTATCCGTTTTAATCAATGCAGAAAGGAAATGAGCTATGGCTGAAGAAAACAAGCAGGATTTGCGCGTATATGTAATCCCCGACCTGCGAACGTGGGCTTTTCCAAAAGAATATGAGGAACGTTCCAAAATCGAATACTTCAACACCTTTGAGGAGGCAAAAAAGCGTTTTGACGAGCTGCGAAAAGAGCCTTACAATTCCGAAAAGGCTCTTGGCTATGACGGAATAACTCCGTCCGCACGTCTTACGCTTGGTATCGAAAGCGGCACAAACGTTTTCGATATCATTCACGTCCGCGCGGGTGAAAACTACCTTGTTGATGATTTCACAAGGCACAAGGATTTGCCTGATGAAATAATGGCGGTTATTCGCAAATCTGCCGCTGAAATCGGCTTCGATAAGATTAACAGCTATCCCCGTTTGGAGAACGGGAAATACGGAGACCCTATTATCTATCCGTTTGACAAGTGGGCGACTGAACACCCGAAATACAATCTGACAGGAGGAAGAAAAATGGAAAAAAGCACAACATTCGAGTTATCGTCTATCTCAAAAATCGAGAATGGAACAAACGTTAAGGCTCTTGCAAGCGTGGTCATAAACGGTGAGCTTGCCGTGCGCGGAATTAAGGTTATGGAGGGTGAAAACGGCGCGTTTGTCGCGATGCCGAGCAAAAAGTTTGGCAGCGAGTATTACGAAATGGCATTTCCGATAACGGCAGAAGCGAGAGAGGCTCTGAATAAGGTTGTTATGGACAACTACAACAAGCTCATCGCCTCGCCCGAGAAAACGCTGAAGAACGAACTTCCCCCTGCCGAGCGCTCGAGTTCTTCGATAAAGGTTCAACTCAAAGAGGTAAATAACAACAGCAGAATTAAAGCCGCAGGACAAATCACGGTAAACAACGCATTTGTAATCAAGGACGTAAAGGTTATGACAAACAGCGAAGATAAAGCATTTGTGTCTATGCCGTCTTATCAGACGAACACCGGCGATTACTCGCAGTATGCGTTCCCCATTACCAAAGAGCTGCACGAAAAGCTCGACAAGGCGGTTCTGGGCGAGTATCAGTTGCTTGGCAAGGTCGAATACAAAGGCGTGAAGTATGCAGAGCTTGGCGACAAGGACGATATCGCGCACCTTGCAAAGCAGAACAACACTTTCGCAGCCTCTCTGATGGGCGAGCTTGACAAAGCAGGCGTGAAGTATCAGGCAAAAATCGCAGATACAACCACTATTTCGGTCAACAAAGCCGACAAAGCGAAACTTGACAGCATAAAGGAAAAGTTGGTCAAGGAGCTTAACCCCGAGAAAAAGACCGAAAACAAGACCGAAAAACAGGACAAACCCGCGCCCAAGCATAAGAGATAATCACCCGCTGCGGTCAAGTGTAAGGAATTGCATTTGACCGCATTTTTTTTAATTTTTTATAATAAGGTATTGACTTTTACACGTTAATGTGCTAAAATGTATTTTAGGAGGAAGAAATGGCTCAAATCGGAAAAACAGAAAGAGAGCGCGAGGTTCGTGAGCAGTATGAGGAAATCACCGACAAGCTCTTTACCGACCGCAGCGCGTTCAAGGATTTTCTTTCTTTTTCGGGCAAGCACTACAAGCTCCCGTCCGACCACGCGATGATGATTTATCACGCAAATCCGAATGCCGATATGGTGACGGATTATGAAACGTGGAAAAAACTCGGCAGACAGGTTACCCGAGAGCAAAAATCAATCGCAGCGTTTGAAAACGGCAATCTGAAACATTATTTCGACATTTCTCAAACAGTCGGCAAGGAAATCAAATCCCGCTGGCGCTTGGACAAGAACACGGCAAGCGAGCTTGCAAAAGCGCTTTCGGCGCAGGAAGGATATGACTTCAACAGCATAACAAACTGCGTTGACGTTCTCTCCGACCGTCAAACCCGCGCGGGATTTCCCGAAATTGCCGGTACGCTTCAAATTCCCGCTGCGGAAAGAAACAGCTTTGTCAAATCCGCAAGCTCAATGGTAAGGGCGGTTGTCGCTGCACGCTGCGGTTATCAGAGCAGCTTCAAGTACAAAAGCGCAGACGCGCTCGATTTATCGGCGCTCGATATGCTTCACAATAAGGCAGAAATGGAAAAGCTGCTCGAATACGTTCAGAAAAACGCGAAAGCGGTTCTGCTTTCGATGGAAAAGAATATAAACGAAATTCAAAGGAGGTCTTTGTATGAAAGAGGAAATCAAGCAGATTTGGTGCGAAGAGGACAAGAAGTTTTATCCCGAAGTCAAGACGGAGAACGGACGGACGTATCGCCTCGACCCGAAGACGTTCGTGTATCTGGAGGAGCTGTCGCTCGGTCTGACGGACGAGGAGCAGGAGCTGATGAGCAAGCCGATAGGTTATTACGGGAGAGCGTGGCAGAGGTTTATGGAGCAGAATTACCCGCTGGACATTCCGGGCTTGAGGGGCAGAATGTTGTGGGAGCTGATACCGCGTCAGATAGACAAGGAAGCCGAGGAAATGGCGTGGAATTTGGAGCAGGAGTACGCGAAGAACAATCCCCGTCCGACAACGTTCGTGGAAATCGAGAAATGGGAGAAGATGAAACGGCTCGAAGTAGACCACATCGTGATGACGGAGTTGGTTCTCCAACAGAGAGGATAACAGAAACGGCAGAAGCTGATGAAGCTCCTGCCGATTTTATTTCCGAAAAAAGTTTTGCGGAACAGGTGGACGCAAGTCTGAACGGCTCACTTCCCTTTTACACAAGCCTTAAAGTTTGCGATACACCGCAGATTTTGCTCGATGTAGGCTGCGAACAACTGCCTATGCTCTATACCCAAAAACATTTGAAAAACGCTATAAAACCCGACAGCAGCAAAGAGCATTTTCACGGATTAGAGGTTGAGCAGATTAAGAAACTTCCCGAACTGCTCCAAAATCCCGTTATGATTTACGACTCACTTTCAAGAAGTGACAGCATTGTCGTACTAACATCGGAATTCGACAAAAACAACAACCCTATTATTGCAAGTATAAAACCAAACGGCGAAGGACGATACGAGCTTGAAACTATTGAGTCAAACTTCATAACAAGCATTCACGGAAGAGAAAACTTCCTTTCTCAATTCCAAAAAGCACAGGAACAGGATAAAATCTTGTTCTGCGACAAAATGAAAAGCCAAGAGATGTTTGAAAGATGGGGACTACAATTATCCGAATTAACAAACACTCTTGACTTCAATACTATTATACACCAAAGTCGCAATATTGTCAAGGGGTCTGAAGAAAAAATTTCGGAGGACAGCCAAGAAAATTCCGAGCAGATAACTTTGGACAGCATTTCGGAAAATCGTGCTACATATAGCACAAATTTCGCGCCGACAATCACTTGTGAATGGAGCGAGAGCGCGGTGTTTGAGGAGGGCAAAACCTACTCCGTCCTCGAGTTCGATACGCTGATGAAACGCGCTGACAGCGAGTGGATTGAAAAACGTCAGCAGGAAATCGACAAGTACGGCAACGATTTCGACAAGGTTTACGAGGCTTACAAAAACGGCGAAATCGAGCGAGTTCATCTCGGCTACGCAAAAACCAAGTTTACGGTAAATCTTCCCAACGGCAACAGCATTTCCGAAAGACAGGATATCGGCGACGGCTACGGCGGAGTGATAGATTTTCTTTCGCAGTACAGCAAATATCAAAGCGCTGCAGAGGTTCTGAAAACGGCTGCCGAAGCCGAGAAAAACCGCGCTGCCGATGAATTTATCGGTTTCGCTTGCAGCGCACTTTACGAAAACGACACGGTGAGAAACGCGCACGAAAACTCCGACAAGCAGGAATTTGCGCTCGAAGCGGAAAAAGCGATAAGCGACTACTTTACGCAGCTTGTGACGGAAGAAGAACAATCAGAGCTTTCTGTCGTTGAAACAGCTGCGCTGTATAACGAATTTCAGCAGAGCAGCGAGTTCAGAGCGCGCATAATTTCCGAGGTAACCGAACGCGTTGACGAATATCTCACCAAGCTCGAGCAGACAAGGCAGAAAGCAGCGGAAATGGGTATTCCCTTTTCAGAACGATACTTTGACAACGAAATGGACGAAAATCCTTACGCCTATGACGGAAGTATGAGCATTGAGGACAGCCGAATTGTTGCGGACGCGAATAATCTGCGTGACTTTATGATGGACTATTCTATCGCTCTTGGACTTAAACACACCGCTGCTACATACAATGCCGAGCAATTTCGTGAATATTTCGCCAATAGAGCTAATTCATTTCTTAACAATGCTGACTCTATTATTAAGGGAAACATTGGTGATATTCTTAAGAAATGCACCAGTCCTGCCTTTGAAGAAATGCGAAACAATCGCGAATATCTAAAAAAAGTTTGCGACTTGATTTCGCCGAGCATTTACAGCGAGTTGCACGGAGAAATTCAGCAATATCCTGTTATCTATGTAAATGGAACGGTTAACCGAGATTTCAACGTTGCAGACGTTGGCTTCGAGGTCAACAAGCCTTACACAGTTGAGGAATTTAATGCGGCGCTCAAAAAAGCGAACGAGCTTTACGCGTCCGATGAGCGTTTTGAGGACAAGCTCTACGAGGTAAACATTTCGGTTTTCGCAAGCGAGGATAGAAAAGCAACTTACAATTTTGAGATTTACGCGGAATACCATAGTATCGGCGATATAATGGAAACAAAGCAGTCTATCGCAGATACAAAAACGCTTTCCGAGCTGCAAGCGGCGATTTCTGAAATCGAGAGCAAAACGCTTGGCACACATTTGGACGATATCCCCGCCGACCTCGACAAATTCTATGTAAATCCCGAAGCCGAGCAAGTAAAGTGGGTATATTACAACCCCGACAGCTCCGCAGGCGGTCAGCTCGTCACGACCTATATGGATTATGACGATATTTTCGAGGCAATGGCAAAGAAAGACCCGCTTGACTATCTTTTGGCGACCTGCAAGCAGACAACCGTTGACAGAGATATGGACGGCTTTGACGAGGCGCTCGCGGAATTTATGTCCGACAAAGAGGATTATTCAAGCCGTGAGCCGAATTACTTTGACAAGCTCTTTGCGCTAACCGAGCCGATGTATTCGATATTTCAGCTGAAAGATAACGACAGCTTGCGCGAATACCGCTTTTCCGACAGCGAATACCTCAAAAAGCACGGTTTGTATATCGACCGCGAGAATTACAACAAGGTTTATCGCGGCAGACTCAAAGCAAACGAAACTCTCGAAGATATTTACGAACGGTTTAATATCAATCACCCGAAGGATTTTTACGGGCATTCTCTTTCAGTCGGGGATATTGTTGCAATACGGAAAAACGGCGCAACAACTGTGAATTTCGTTGACAGAGTGGGCTTCACCGAAGTACCCGACTTTACGCTTGACCGCGAAGAACGCAAAGCGAGAAGAACGCTGACGGACAATATCGGTTTGATAGCGGAAAATCAGCTTGCAAGCGATGAAATGGACGATTTGGGCGATAAGCTGTTCGATTACGACAATGCGCCGAAATACAACGGCAAAGATGATTGGTATATCGGCGCGGGACTGCACGCAGACGAGCTTGAAAGCCTTGCCGCACGTTACCACAACGGCGAAAATATCAGCGCGGAGCTTGCGCAGAAAATCTACGGCTATATAAACCACATCTCATTTTATGAAGTGCCGCCGACTTATGGCATTGGCAGAGTAGATATTTCATCGGAGAGAACCGACAGCGGCATTACATTCCGCACAAAAGGCGGTTTTGAAATCACACACTCTTGGGAAACTCTCGGAGAAGCTCTGATAACCGCCGCACGACAGGAATTTGACAGGCACGAGGAGATTGACAGGCAATACAGAGAGCAGGAGGAAAAGGCAAAGGCTGCGGAAGAAGCGCCTTATGTTACGGTTTCACCGTTCAGTAATGTTGACTTTTCTGCAATCGGGCTTGACAGCGATAGGCATTACACAATCCCTGAATTTAACGAAGCTTATGCTAATGCCGAAAAGCTCTACATCGCAGATGAAAGCAACGCGATGAAAATTGAAACTATTGTGGTCACTTTGCATTTCGGCGATAAAGAATACCATTATCGTCCGATGCTTGGTGCGGAGTACGGCACACTCTCGGAAATTATGGACGATATTTCGCTTGTCAATTCAAGCAACACATTTCTCACCCAACAGCAAAAGGAGCTTGTTGCCGAAATCGAGCGCGTGGCACAAGAAAAAAGTGCTACATATAGCACAATTCCCGCCGAGCAGGAAAAGCACAATTTCCGCATAACCGAGGAAACCGAAATCGGCGCGGGCGGTCTGAAAACCAAATTTCAGAACAATATCGCGGCGATTGAAACGCTGAAAAAAATCGAGCAGGAAAACCGCCTTGCTACACCCGATGAGCAGCAAATTCTTGCGAAATATGTCGGTTGGGGCGGTATGCCGCAGGCATTTGACGCGGGAAACGAGCAGTGGAGCAAGGAGTACAAACAGCTTCGTGAGCTGCTCACGGACGATGAGTACAAGGCGGCTGCGGAAAGCACTTTGAACGCGCATTACACCTCTCCCGAGATTATCGGCGCGATGTACAAGGCGCTTGAAAGCTTCGGCTTCAAAGAGGGCAATGTGCTTGAACCTGCGATGGGCGTGGGAAATTTCTTCGGCTGTATTCCCGAAAAAATGCAGAACAGCAAGCTCTACGGAGTGGAGTTGGACAGCATTACGGGACGTATCGCAAAGCAGCTCTACCCACAGGCAGACGTCCGCGTGCAAGGATTTGAAAAAGCGGACTTCCCCGACAACTTTTTTGACGCGGCAATCGGAAACGTGCCGTTCGGAAACTACGGAATAGCCGACAAGCGTTACGACAAGGAGCATTTCCTCGTTCACGATTACTTTTTCGCGAAAACGCTTGACAAGGTTGCCCCCGGCGGCGTTGTTGCGTTCATCACCTCAAAAGGTACGCTCGACAAGGTAAACCCAAAAGTGCGTGAATATCTCGCAAAACGCGCCGACTTAATCGGGGCAATACGTCTGCCGAACAACGCTTTCAAGGGTGCGAACACCGAGGTTACATCGGACATTATCTTCCTGCAAAAGCGCGAGAAAATGGCGGTTGAAAGCCCCGATTGGTGCTACACCGCAAAAAATCCCGATGGAATAACCGTAAATCAGTATTTCATCGACAATCCCGATATGGTTCTCGGAAAGCTCGAATATACCTCGAGCGCGTTCGGGCAAGAGGTCACCTGTTCGCCTATCGATGGCGAAAAGCTCTCCGAACAGCTTGACCGAGCCGTTTCAAAACTCCGCGCGAATGTTGCCGTTCAAAAGCGTGCCGAAAGGCAGGAAAAAGAGCGCGGCATTATCCCCGCAACAGCAGACGTGCGGAACTTCACTCACGCTCTCGTTGACGGAAAAATGTATTTTCGTGAAAATAATATAATGACCGAGGTCAGTCAGACCGGCAAAGACCTCGAACGTATGAAAGGGCTTCACGAGCTGCGGCTCACAATGCGTGAGCTGATTGACGCGCAGTCCCAAAACTGCACAGACGATGAGCTGCACGTTCTTCAGAACAAGCTGAACGAGCAGTACGACAGTTTTGTGAAAAACTATGGTAGCATAAACGACCGTGCAAATGCGCTCGTTTTCCGCAACGATGACGATTACAACACGCTCTGTTCGCTTGAAAACGTCAACGCGGAGAAGAAAACAGTCGAGAAATCTGACATTTTCACGCAGCGTACAATCAAGCCAACAACCGAAATATCGCACGTTGAAACTCCGCAGGAGGCTCTGCAGGTTTCGATTGATATGAAAGGGCGCGTGGATATCGAGTATATCTCGGAACTTTGCGGAAAAGCTCCCGAAAATGTAATAAGTGAGCTTGTGCAAAGCGAAATGATTTACCTTAATCCCGAAAAATACAACGCTGACGCGCCGTTTGAGGGCTATGAGGAAACGTCCGAGTACCTCTCGGGCAACGTCCGCGTTAAGCTCCGAACAGCCGAAGCTGCCGCAAAGGAAAACCCCGAGCTGTTTTCAAAGAACGTTTCGGCGCTCTCCTCTGCCCTGCCCACGACAATCGGCGCGGGCGATATAACGGCTCACCTCGGCGCGTCTTGGATAGACGTGCAGGACTACGAGAAATTCCTCAAAGAGTACCTCGGACGAGATGTCTCGTTCATTACGCTGCGGAGAACCGTTTCGGGTGAATACAAGCTCGAAAACAAGACCGCAGACCGCAGCGTTGCCGCAATAAACACCTACGGCACGGAACGTATGAGCGCGTACCATATATTTGAAAATCTGCTTAATCACCGCGATGTTACTGTTAAAGACCGCGTGGATTTGGGCGATGACAAGTATAAATATGTGGTAAATCAGAAACAAACGCAGCTTGCAGCCGAAAAAGCGCGGCAAATGAACGCAGCGTTCTCGAAATGGGTTTGGGACAACCCCGAGCGCCGCGAAAAGTATGTCACCCGCTACAACGAGCTGTTTAACAGCATAGTCGGGCGGCATTATGACGGCTCGCACCAAACTTTTCCCGGAATGTCGCCGTCCATACAGCTCAAACCTCATCAGCTTGACGCGGTTATGCGCTCGAAATTTGGCGGCAACACGCTGCTTGCACACTGCGTTGGCGCGGGAAAATCGTTTGAGATGATTGCCGCGACAATGGAAAAGAAACGTCTTGGGCTGATAAACAAGGCTTGCGTGGTCGTTCCAAAGGCGCTTGTCGGTCAGACGGCAAACGAGTGGCTGCGGCTTTACCCGCAGGCGAAAATCTTGGTTGCAGGCGACAACGACTTCTCAAAGGACAACAGACAGAAGTTCATCGGGCGCTGCTGCACTGGCGACTATGCAGCGGTTGTGATGAGCTACGAACAGTTCGAGAAAATTCCTATGTCGGTCGAGTACCGACAGCAGTTCTTACAAAAAGAGCTTGACAACATTCAGGCAGGCTTGGACGAGCTTCACCCCTACCGCGACAGGACAAGCATTAAGGACTTGCAGCGCGATCAAAAGCGCATTAAGGCGAAAATCGAAAAGCTGCTCGATACGGCGAAAACAAAGGACACCTCGCTCACGTTCGAGCAGCTCGGCTTCGACAGCCTTGTCGTTGACGAAGCGCACAACTACAAAAACGGCTTGGTTGTATCGAAGATGAACAACGTTTCGGGTGTTCAGACAACCGCCGCGCAGAAATCCGAGGATATTTTGATGAAAACGCAGTATCTGAACGAAACCTACGGCGAGAAAAACATACTTTTCGCGACAGGAACGCCCGTGACGAACAGTATGACCGAGCTTTACACAATGCAGCGTTATCTCCGTCCCGACTTGCTCAACGCTGCGGGATTGCAGAATTTTGACGATTGGGCAAGCAATTTCGGCGAGGTTGTGTCGCAGCTCGAGCTTAAACCCGCCGGCGATGGTTTCCGCACGAAAAAGCGCTTTGCGAAGTTCACGAACTTGCCCGAGCTTATGCAGATGTACAAGGAGTTCGCGGACATCAGAACAGCGGATATGCTGAATTTGCCCGTCCCCGAGCTTGAGGGCGGCAAGTCGCAGACCATTGTAGCAAAACCGAACGAGTTCCAACAGGCGTATATGCAGGTACTCGCAAAGCGTTCCGAGGCAACCCACAACGGAACGGTTGAGCCTACAGTTGACAATATGCTCAAAGTTAC
>CAMEQX010000010.1 GCA_945933905.1 uncultured Clostridia bacterium | reverse complement strand
GGAAAAATTGGTATAAACCAATGAAAAAATACCCGCTTCGGCGGAAAAAAGGAGAAAATTTTTATGAACAATATGTTACTTTTTCTTGCGGCTTCCTCGGGAGCGGAAAATCCCTTTGAGAAGATGACGAACCCGATTATCAACCTTTTGGATATGATTTTGGGTCCCGCGCTTGCTGTTGTCGGAGCGCTCGGTGCAGTTTTCTGCATAATCCTCGGTGTGAAGTTCGCGAAAGCTGAAGAGCCTCAGGACAGAGAAAAAGCGAAGCACGGTTTGAGAAACGCGATAATCGGCTTTGTACTTATATTTGTTTTGCTTGTTGCTCTGAAAATCGGTCTTCCCGCGATGGAACAGTGGGCAACAACCGCAGCGACATCGAACTGACAGTAATCTACTCTGCCGCTCTCCGTAAGCTCCCGAAGCACATACGAGGAGCGGCAAGAGTTGTTTTTTGGCTTAAATTAAGGGTGAAATAAATTGAAAAAGAAAAAGCAGAGAAAAAATTCCGATTTCGAGAATTTTGCCGAAGAAATCGAGGTTGAAGCGGAGGTCGAGGAGGCTGACGACAGCGAAGAAGCGGCTCTTGCGGAGAAGAAAAAACGCGAGAAAAAACGCCGCCAAATCATCAACCGAAACTCGCGAAAATACATAATAATCACCTCAATTTTGTCGGCGGTGGGGCTGTATTTCGGGTTCTATTTCTTCCCGCAAATGTTCTTCATCATCTTCTCGAACGACGCGCTTCAGAACAGTGGCACACTCAAGCTGCTCTGCTCAATAATGGGATTTTTTGTGTACTTTTTCTACCTGATGAACCACTACATCCGCAAAAGAAAAAAGCATCCCGAAACCGAAACGGTGAAGGATATGCTGGAGTTTCACCCGCGCTTAATCAGCCGCAAACCCGCTTTGTTATGCGTTTTGTCGGGAGTTTGCCTCAATCTTTCAACATCGGCGCTGCTGGCAATTTTGCCGCTGCCGGACAGCTTTGTGAAAAGTTACAGCGCGGGCACGGAAAGCCTGCTCTACACGGACAATATCGCGCTGAGCTTGCTGTACATCGCGGTTCTCGCGCCGCTTTGCGAGGAAATGATGTTCCGCGGATTTTTGGTCCACACGCTAAAACGCGCGTTCCCCGAAAAAGCCGTGGTGATTGTGGTGACCGTGGCGTTTGCGCTGCCGCATATTCAGCCGGTTTGGATTGCCGTGGCGCTTGTGAGCAGCGGATTTTTCACGTTGGTTCGCATAAGATACAACAACCTCACATACCCGCTTCTGATGCACATTGGGTTCAATTTAGCAAGCGTGCCGATGCTTTTGCTGATGAACACGGACGCGTACAAGGTGCTTTTCGACAACATTGTCGCGGAGCTCATATACCTAATTTTCGGCGGAATAACTGCCTTTTTCTGCGTTAGGACATTGCTCGGCGATTTAAAAGCCGAAAAAATCCTCGAATAATTGTCGGGAGGAAAAACTATGAATTTGAAGAAAATTTACAGCACGGCGGCAATCGGACTTGTGGCGCTAGTTTTCTGCGCGTATCTTGCGGGAGCGATGCTCGACAACCTGATGCCCGCGATTACGGCGAAGGATTTTTCGCTTTTCTTAAATCCCGCGGTGCTGCTTAATCCGCTGAATTACCTGTACGGGCTGATTGTGCTTATCGTCATCATCGTGCTGTACGCGGCAACGCGCCCCGACAGCTTCAAGCGCACACGGCAGAGCCTTCTCGGCGCGAATAAGAAGAACGCCGTGACCGACTCAACGCTGGAAAATTCGCGTTTTATGACCGATAAGGAGCGCGATTTCAACTTCGCTCCGCACGAGTTTGCAAAGCTCGGCGAGTCGAAAAAAGACGGAATTCCCGTGAGAGCTTGGTACGATAAAAAGGGACTTCACGTAAATCTCGCGTCTCCAATGCACGGCCTTATAATCGGTGCAACCGGCTCCGGTAAAACGACAACTTTCATCAATCCGATGATTCAAATTCTCGCGAAATCGGGCGCGGGCTCGTCGATGATTTGCACCGACCCGAAGGGCGAGCTGTTTCAAATGCACAGCAAATTTTTGCAGGAGCGCGGGTACAAGGTAATGGTGCTGGATTTGCGCGACCCGTATTCTTCGTTCCGCTGGAACCCGC
Source organism: uncultured Clostridia bacterium (assembly GCA_945933905.1). Lineage (GTDB taxonomy): Bacteria > Bacillota > Clostridia > Oscillospirales > Ruminococcaceae > CAG-115. Next base: position 11,747 of record CAMEQX010000010.1, on the reverse strand, counting down.
TCGGAGAGCTGTACGACCGCTATCAAGAGTATGTGAACACGGGCAACGAAATTTACTGCAGAACCGACAATGCCGAGGAGTCGGGGCTGGAGCTGGTAAATCCGCCCGAGCTTTACGAGGACGAGTGGTACGAATATGAAGGCAAGGCGTACGCTGTCCGCAAGGAGCTTATCGGCGTAATCAAGGTGCAGCGACAGAAGATTTACGACGAGGTTTACGAGGATTTGAACGACCTTGTAAGCGTTATCTGCCCGATTGAAAGCAAGGACGATCCCGTGTGGGAAAAGGGCGCGCGCTCGATTATTATGGCGACAATAATCGGAATGCTCGAGGACAGCGAAAACGAAGAACTCGGTATGACGAAGGAAAAATTCAACTTCTTCAACGTCAACAAAGCGCTCGGAAATTCGGACAACAATTTCGAGGCTCTGCGCAACTATTTTTACGGCAGAAACGTGCTTTCAAAGGCGGTTACGCTGAGTAAACAGGTGCTTTCCGCCGCGGAAAATACGCTCGCCAGCTATATGTCAATCGCGTTCGACAAGCTGTCTATTTTCAACGACGAGGGCATCTGCTCGCTGACGTCAAACACGGACATCGACCCCGCAATTTTCGCAGACGAACCGACCGCGCTGTTCCTCAAAATCCCCGATGAAAAGGACACGCGCCACACGCTTGCGGCGGCGTTCATTTTGTGCATCTACAAGGCGCTCATCAAAAAAGCCTCCACGCGCGAGGATTTGTCGCTTCCGAGAAACGTTTATTTCATTCTCGATGAGTTCGGAAATATGCCGAAAATCGACAAGTTCGACAAGATGATTACCGTAGGACGTTCGAGAAAAATCTGGTTCAATATGGTCGTGCAGTCCTACGCGCAGCTCGACAATGTTTACGGAAAAACGGTCGGAGATATCGTAAAATCCAACTGCGGTATGAAAATGTTCATCGGTTCAAACGATATCGAGACGTGCAAGGAATTCTCGGAACTTTGCGGAAACTGCACCGTTTCCACAACGAGCGTTTCGCGCTCAATGGGAACGAAGGAGGGCGAGGCGAGTTACAGCACGTCAATTCAGACGCGCCCGCTTATCTACCCGTCCGAGCTGCAAAAAATCAACAACAAAACCGACACGGGAAACGCGATTATCGTGACTTTTGGTAACTATCCGCTGAAAACGAAATTCACGCCGAGCTACAAGTGCGACCTGTATCAGTTCGGCACAATGGACTTGACCGAGGTTCGCAGCAACGCGTTCTTTCCCGACGAGGTTTATTACGACCTTGCCGAGAGAAACGGCATAGTTCTCGGCGAAAACGAAAACTAATCTCCGAAAGGAAAACGGTATGTTTAAGAAATTTCTGACTGCGGCGCTTGCCTGCGCGGTTTTTGGAACGGTTTCGCTTACTGCGTTTGCCGAAACGGACGAAAGTACTGCGGAAAGCCAACAAAAAATCGAATATATTTACACGGAGATTGCTCAGAATAGGGTTAATTCCACGCTTTTCGAGGAGATAATCGCAAAGCAGATTGTGTTTTACAGCAACATTTCAAACGGCGCGGTTATCGATTATCCGGTCACGCTTGACTTGCCGGAAACCGTTTCGGTCACCGTGGATAAGGACGGGAAAAAGTCCGAATACACGCGCGGCGAGCCGTTTGAGGAGCCGGGAAAATACTCGCTCACGCTGATGGTTGAGGGGAAAGATTTGCTCGGCGGGAGCGAGGACGAGGTTTACTACGGGCTGTTTCGTTTTTGGATAACGGAGAAGTCCGAGGAGGGCGATTCCGATGGCGAAAGCTCGGATATCGAGGACTCGGAAAGCTCCGAGGATAGCGAGTTCAGCTCGGGTGACAGCAGCGAGGATATCTCATCGGACGGCTCGGATACAAGCTCCGACAGCTCGGGCGGAGAGGGTGAAAAACCGTCAAATCCCGACGATAAAGATACCGAGGAGCAGGGGATTTTGCTCCCGAAAAACGACAAGGCAAGCCTTCTCTCGCAGTACGCGACAAGCGAAAAAATCCGCGTTGTCACGGATGGTGGCACGGTGTTTTTCAGCAATGTCCCCGCGGGAACGGTAACCACGAACAATGTTAAACTTGAGTATCCGGACACTATCGAGTATGAACTGCTGAAAGACGGCGAGGAACAGACCAGCTATGCTTTTGGCAACGCGCTTACCGAAGATGGCGAATATACGCTCCTGATTTACGACGGCGACGACGAAAATCCCGCGAAATTCGGGTTCACGATTATAGGCGAATACGCGGGTTCAATCACGCAGTACGCCGTGCCGGAGGGCTGCGAAATCGAGAAGGCGATGTTCGGGAAAAACGAAATCCGCGCGAACAAAACCTTTGTTGACCTCGGCGCTGAGGGCGAATACACGTTCGATATTTCCTGCGGAATTTACAAGTGGACGGAGAGCTTCACGCTTGACAACACGCCGCCCGAGTTCAAGGTGAACGGGCTGGACAGCGAAGGAAAAGCGCAGGGCGTGACGGTTTTCATCGAGCTTATTTCGGACGATATCGACACTTACACGATAATAAAAGACGGCGAAACGATAAAGAAAACGCTTGAACTCACGGACGCGGGAAAATACTATGTGACGGTTTACGACAAGGCGGGAAACAGCTTCTCGCAGACGTTTGATATAATTTACCAGATGAACGGAATGGCGATTGTCGCGGTAGTTCTCGGCGGCGCGCTGATTGTCGCGGGGCTTGTTTTCTTCATCATCACGCGCAAAAAATTCAACATCAGATAACGCGAAATTCTTGAGAGGAGGTGAACAGAATGACACCTGTGCTGCTGGACAGTTTGGGCTGGGTTTCCACGGTAACGGGCGCGATTGCAGACTCGCTGAGCTGGGCTTTCGAGCTGTTTTCCATGCTGATTACATATCTGTTCAACTTCCTGTTTTCCGTTGTGCTGAACGGACTTATGCTAATATGCGGCACGTTTTTGCAGGGAATTCTGCTTTATCTTCTGCACATTGTTGACGTTTTTCAGGATTTCTTCGACATTTTCGCAGGAACGCAAACCGTGAAAAACGACGGAAACGAAATGTATCTGCTTGATGTTTTTCTCACGAACGACGGAATTAAGCAAGCGATGATTGCGGTGACGTTTGTGGGCGTCGCGATTTGCTTTATTTTCACGATTTACTCGGTGGCAAAGTCGATGGGCTCGTATGCTCTCGAGCACAAGCGCCCCATCAGCCACGTTATGAAAACGGCGCTGAAATCGTGCATTGCGTTTATGATTGTGCCGGTTATGATGTTCTTCGGCTCGCAGCTTTCGTCGGCGATTTTGGTTTCGACGGAAAACGCGATAATCGGCGTGACGGGCTCGGACGAGGCACCGAAGCTCTCGACAATTTTGTTCCTGTCGGGCACCTTCGGCGATGACGACGATAAGGAAGCGTCTTTCACATCGGGCAAGCGCGCGGCGTATTTCAGCGGTGAAAAGAGCATCTACAATCCCGCGCATTATCTTGCCGATTTCGATATGTACCCCGACCTCGACCTCGAAAATATTCAGGCAATTTTTCAAAGTCAGGCGGAGGACGTGAAGGTTGCCGACAAGTCCGCGAATAACCTCAAAAACAACAAGGACGGAAAGACGGATTTCTCGCTTGACGACCTGTCGAAAAACGCGAAAACTTTCCCGAATATGTTTGAGAGCTTGTACAATTATCCGCTGGTTTACATCGCAAGTCTCGGAATAATTCTGATTATGATTTGCTCGATGTTTGTGTTTATCCGAAAGATAATCGAGGTTGTTATTTTGTACATCACATCGCCGCTGTTTGTTGCAACAATGCCGCTTGATGGCGGAATGACCTTCAAGAGATGGCGCGAGATGTTCATAGGAAAGCTGCTTTCGGGCTTTGGAATTGTGATTTCGATGAATCTCGTGATGATTTTCATTCCGATGATAATGAGCTCGAATTTCTCGTTCAGCGACAACGTTGCGCTTGACGCAACGCTGAAAATTATATTCGTGATAGGGTGTATGTACGCGGCTTGGAAGTCCAACACGACCATTCTTGAGGTAATAAATCCGGAGGTTGCTGCGGCTGACCGCGCGTCTGCGATGGTGGTTGCGGGAATGGTGAAGATGGCTGCGAACACCGCTAAGGACGCGGCTTTGGCGGCGGCGACAGGCGGAGGAAGCCTTGCTGCGAAGGGCGTGGCAACGGCTGCTAAGGGTGCGGCTTCTGCGGCTCAGGGCGCGGCTTCGGCGGCTCAGGGCGCTGCAAAGAGCGCGGGAAATGCCTTCACGGGCGGAAGCGGCGGCGGTCTCGGAAATGTCGCGAAAATGGGCAAGAGCCTAGGTTCATCGGGCGGCTCGGACAACAAAGATGATGAAGAAAAGAAGTAACGGAGAGGAGGTTTTCGATAATGCCGATACAATCGCTAGGAATATTTGACAGCGTATTCGATTGGGTTTGCGACAAGATTTTCGACCCGATAATAAGTTGGCTGTCGAAAATACTCAATTCCATATTCGAGTGGATTTTGAACACAATCGTAATCCCGCTTCTGATGCCGGTTTTTGAGTTTTTGTGGAACATTGTCATCGCGAATATCGCGGACATTTTCTTCTCGTTTATCTACAACGGCTACTGTCAGTGGCTATGGCTGCTGGACCAGCTGCAAAGCGGATTTGACGTGCTGATTGGCTTGAAGGACGTGACGTATTATTCGGAAGCGGCGGGCGAGGATACGCAAACCACGCTTTTGCAGTACTTTATGAATAACGACATTATCCGAAACGCCATTGTTTCCATAACCTTTATCGCGCTCGGATTGTCGATAATTTTCGCGATTTACTCGGTTATGCGCTCGACGTTGGACTTCGATTTCGAGGGGAAACGCCCTGTCGGAAAAGTGTTGAATTCCGTGGCGAAAACAATGATTGCGTTTTTGCTTGTGCCGACGATTGCGATTGTTGGCGTGAGCCTTGCGTCAATCGTTCTCAAGCAGACTTGCTCTGCGATAAGCGGCGGAAGCGACGCTTCGCTGGGGCGCTGGGTTTTGGCGATTTCATCGATGGACGCGGGTCGCGGAAACCCGCCTACGCCGTTCATAAATCCAAGCACAAATCAGATGAACGAGCCGTGGAATTCGCTGCTTTATGAAGGAATGGATTACATAACCTTCGGCGTAAAAATCCACGTTTCGCACGTTGACTATTTGCTCGGCTATGCCTCGATAATCTTTATGTCGATTGTGATGATAGCCTGCCTGTTCACGTTTATAAAGCGAATTTTCGATGTAATTATCCTGTACGTCACCTCGCCGTATTTCGTGTCAACAATCGTGCTTGACGACGGCGAAAAATTCAGAAAATGGCGGGAAAGCTTTATCGCGAGAATTCTTATAGGCTTCGGCTCGGTGATAGGACTGCGAATTTTCTTGATGATGGTTCCCGTTATAATGAGCGACGAGCTGAAGCTGTTTGACTCGGTTGCGGGGAACATCACGGGCGGCTATGTAATCAGGCTTGTGTTCATTTTAGGCGGAATGTTCGCGGTTTACAAGTCCTCGACGCTGCTCACGGGCATCATCAGCTCGAGCGTTGCCGCGGAGGAAAATATGAACAACGCGCTGCTCGGCGGAATGGTCGCGGGCGGTATGATGAAGGGCGCGAAGGCTTTCGCGGGCGCGGGAATAAGCGCGTTCAGCAAGATGAGCTCGAAGTCCAAGAATTCCGTCAGCTCGAGCAAGGGGAAGTCCTCGAAATTCACCGGCGGCACTTCAAGCAATACCAAGGGCAATTTCCCGCAAAGCAACAAGCCGCGCCAAAAGAACTACCTCAGCGACAAGGAATACGACGATACGCTTGCAAGTGTTGACGAGCTGTTCAGAACGGGCACGCTCGGCACGGATTACCAAGCTGAACAGGACTATGAGGATACGCTTTCGAGCGTTGACGAGCTGTTCAGAACGGGCACTCTCGGCAGCGCTTACCAAGACGAAGAAAACGCGTTTGAGGGCGTGAGAAACCTGTTCGGCGAGGAAGGCGGCAACGGCTTTAATGACGGCAGCAGCACGGATTTTGAAGCTCAGGATATCGTGAAAAATGTTGACCCGCTTGAAGCTGCAAAGAACGCAAGCAGCTCGTCCTCTTCGGGCTCGGAAAGCGGCTCAAGTCAGTTTACAGGCGAGTCCGCGAATGTTGTCAAGACGGTTGACCCGCTTGAGAGCGCAAAAAATTCAACCGTCACAAGCGGTTCATCGGGCGGCTCAACGCATTTTACAGGCGATAATTACGGCGGCTCGGGAACATCTTCTGCGGGTTCGTCAACAAGTTATACAAGCTCGTCAAGCAGCAATAACAAGGCATCAAATCTTGACGACCCTCTTTTGAAGAGGAAAAATGACCACAAAAATGACAGCGGCAAATTTTAACGAAAAGGTGATTAGCGATGCGAATAATTCCAAAGAAAACCAAGGTTGAAACCGAACTTTTCAAGGGCGTTTCCATAATTGACGTGCTTGTGGGGCTTTTCGGCGCGTTTGTTTGCGTTGCGCTGATTACCTCGAATATTCCGTACAGATGGTGGATTGCGATAGGCGTGCTGGTGGTGTTTGTGTTTTTGCTGATGCCGCTTGACGACGAGAAAATCTATATGCTTTTCATCCACTTTTTGCGGCACTTCGCGATACCGCACGTCTTCTTCAGGAAGAAGGAAAAAAGCGGCGCAATCAGCGTTGAGGACATCACACCGTTCACCGAAATTGACGACCGATACATCAGTTACAACAAGGAATATTACGCCACGGTTATCGAAATTCCGTCGATTGAGTTTCGCTTTTTGACGGAGCTTCGGCAGGACTCGATTATCGACCACAACATCGGCTCGATTATCCGCACAATCACGCAAGACCAAACAGGCGCGTTCGTGAAAATTGACCGCCCCGTGATTTACGACGAGTATATCCGCACGGAGCGCAGGAAAATTGACGACCTCAAAAAAGCGTTTCTTGACGACATCATCAGCGAAGACGAGCTCACAAGGCGCGTTGAGATAATCTACGGCAGAATTGAGGAAATCAAGAAAATCAACTTTGACGATAAGGTTTACCGCCCGTTCCATTATCTCGTGCTGTTCGACAAGAAAAAACCCATTTTGTCCGAAATGACGAGGAACGCTGTCGGTCAGTTCAGAAGCGCGGGACTTGACGCGCATCAGCTCAGGGGCAGAGACCTCGCTATTTTCCTCAAGTACCAGTACAATCAGGTTTTTGACGAGCGCGAGGTGGACAAAATCAAGCCCGAGGATTATCTCGATTGGATTATCCCGAAGAAGATTGAAATGACCGCGCGAACCGTGAAATATGACGGTCTTATCACGCACAATCTGAAAATTCTCGACTATCCGTCCGTTGTCGGAAACGCGTGGGGTTATCGCCTGTTCAACGTGCCGAACACGCGCGTTGTGATGAAATTCAAGCCGGTTGAAAGATACCAGTCAATCAAGCGAATTGACCGCTCTCTCGAAGAACTTCGCGGACAGGCGGGGCAGACGGGCAAGGTTTCTCGACTTATGGAAATCAACGAAAATATCGAGTCCTTGGCGGAGCTCCTTTCGATGCTTCAAAGCGAAAACGAGTCGCTTTATGACGTCAACACTTATATTACAATCTACGATTACGAGCTCACCGAGCGCTCAAAACGCGCGTCCGAGGGCGCTTCCACGGCTGCTTCGTCAACCTATGTTTCGCTGAAAAAGACAATCAAGCGCAACCTCGCGGAAGCGGGCTTCAAGACGCAGGATTTGTTTATGCAGACGTTTGACGTTTACACGAGTTCGCACATTTCGGCGTGCGACGCGTTCAAGAAAAAGAGCCGCGGAATTCACTCCTCGTCAATCGCGGCGGCGTTTCCGTTCGTTTATCCGTACCTTCAGGACAAGGACGGAATGTGCTTCGGCACGACCGGCGGCAACCCCGTTTTCGTCAACTTCTTCCAGCGCGACAGCGAGCGCGTAAACAGCAATATGGCGATTATCGGTAAGTCGGGCTCCGGTAAATCGTTTGCTACCAAAACTATTTTGTCAAATCTCGCTGCCGACAACAGCAAAATCTTCATTCTCGACCCCGAAAACGAGTACGGCGCGCTTGCGAAAAAGCTTCACGGCAAGATGATTGACGTGGGAAAAGCGACCGAGGGCACGCTCAATCCGTTCCAGATTATAACGGGCGTTTCCGACGACGAAGAGGGCTCGTCAAACAGCTTTAACGCGCATTTGCAGTTCCTCGAGGAGTTCTTCAAGCAGATTTTGCCCGAGACCGAAAACGACGCGCTCGAGTATTTGAACAACCTTTTCCCGAGAATTTACGCGGAGCGCGGTATCGACGCGGACACCGACCTCTCGACGCTTGAGCCCGAGGATTACCCCATTTTCGACGACCTTTACGACAAAATTCTGACGGATTTCCAGCGCGCCACCAGCGATTACAACAAAAATAATCTGCGAATTTTGCTCAATTATGTGTCGAAATTCTCCACCGGCGGACGAAACGCGCACTTGTGGAACAACCCGTCAACCATCACCACGAAGGAAAATTTCATCGCGTTCAACTTCCAGTCGCTGCTTGCAAACCGCAACAACACGATTGCAAACGCGCAGATGCTTTTGGTGCTGAAATACCTAGATAATGAGATTATAAAGAACCGCGACTACAATATCTTGCATAAGGCGAACAGAAAAATAATCATCGTAATCGACGAGGCGCACGTTTTCATTGACGAAAAATACCCGATTGCGCTTGACTTTATGTACCAGCTTGCGAAGCGTATCCGCAAGTACAACGGTATGCAAATTATAATCACGCAGAACATCAAGGACTTTGTCGGCACGGAGGAACTCGCGCGCAAGTCAACGGCAATCATCAACGCGTGCCAGTATTCGTTTATTTTCGCGCTTGCGCCGAATGATATGCACGATTTGTGCAAGCTGTACGAGAAGGCGGGCGAAATCAACGAAACCGAGCAGGACCAGATTATAAACAACCCGCGAGGGCGCGCGTTTGTTGTTACTGCGCCGTCCAACCGAACCTGCGTTGATATCGTGGCTTCGGACGATTTGCAAGAACTTTTCACGGAATAATATGAAAAAAATTTCACTGTTGATACTGGCGGCGGTGCTGCTTTTAAGCGGCTGCAAAACGCCAACCGAGGCGATGCTGAAAAGCGGAAAACTTCGCGCTGCGATTACGTTTGAGCTGGAAAATTCCGAGGAAATTGCGAAATATATCGCAAGTGAAATCGGCGCGCCGCTTGAAATCAGCAAAGCCGAGAGAGCCACCGCGCTTGAAATGGTGTCGAACGGCAGAGCGGACATCGCGGTCGGCGCGTTCAGCGAGTCCAACGACCCCGGCTTGAACTTTTATATGACGATGCCCGTGGCTGAAAAGCGGATTTACGCAGTCTGCACCGAAACGCTTTCCGTGACGGGCACGGAGGACCTCACGGGGCGGGTTATCGGCGCGTCCGCGGGGCTTCCCGAGAGCATTTTGCGCTCGCTTCTTTCAATCGTTGCGGACGGAAACCTGATTTGCAACAACACGAAAAACGCGGCGGAGCTCTTGAAAAAAGGCGATATCCAAGCGTATGTCTGCTTCGAGGACGAGGCACGGGAGCTGCTTTCGGGGAACGCCGAACTGCGCTGCTGCGCGCTTGCGGACGTTGAGCCGGAGCGCTTCGGGATTTTGGTTTCGCGGAGCAAACCCGAGCTTTTCGGCGCGGTGAACGGAATTGTCGGGAAAATGATTACAGGAGAAAAGTGATATGGGATATTTTGACAACCCGAAACACAAAGCGCAGTGGGAAAAGGAACTTTCCGTGCTGCGAATGGAAAAAGCGCGGATAAAAGAGGGCTTGCCGCCGCTTGAGGAACAGCGCGCTGCGGCTAAAAAAATCGAGAAAATCGCTCCCGAGAACGATTTTGTTGACGAAGAAAAACTCGATTTTTCCGAGGAAAAACAGCGCGAGGAAACCACGTTTTACCGCGCTTCAGAAAAAACGGGAAATGCCGCGAAGCCGCGTGCAGAGCGCGTTCACGGCGACAGCGAGTACCGCGTGAAAATGACCTTTGAGGAACTTCTCCGCGAGGCAAATATGTATGAGCCGCCGCGGCTCACGCAAAAACCGCGCGAAATGGCGCGTCAAAAAGAGGTTTCCCATGAGCTTTAAAAAGGCGTTTTCGGCGCTTGTTACTGCGGTTTTGACGATGATTTTGATGAGCCTCGTTTGCTTCGCCGACAGCGAAAAACCGAGCTTTTCAAGCGACCTTTCGCTCGTTTCGCGCAGCTATGATGAGGAAACGATGATGTATTTTTACGCGTTTCCCGACGGCGCGAAATTCTACGCGTCCGAGGTGCTTTCCGACAGCGAAAATTTCACGTCAATTCTGCTCGTCGGCACTGAGGAGGACGATATTTCAATTCTCGTGAACAGCGCAAACGGCTTTCTTGAGCAGTCTCAGGAGGTTTTTCTCACGGAGGACGGCGTGTACGAGGTGACGATTTCGCACGAGCTGAGAAACGCAAGCGGCTCGGTTCAGGCGCGGTTTGCCGTGGAAATTGGCGAGCAGTCGGCAGCACCCGCAGAGACGGTTATTTCGGGGAGAGTTTCGCTTGAAAACGGTGACGGCGAGACCTTTCGTCATACTTTTTTAAACGGCGAAATTTTTGAAACAAACGTGCTGGACGGCGAAACGGTGAGCTTTATGCCGAAGCTTTCCGTGCCCGAAAATGTTGTTTGCTCGATGACGCGCGACGGGAAAATCTGCTCGCTTTCGACAAGCGGTCTGATAACCGAGGACGGCGCGTACAAAATAGATTTCACCTGTTACGGCAGCGACGGGCGGCTTGAGAAGCGGTATTTTTCGTTCAACTTTTTTTCAAAGCCGACAAATCGCTTGGGTATTTTTCAGGCGCCGTTTGGGTTTGAATTGACGAGAATTACGCTGAACGGGAAAGACGTTCCTGTTACGGAACGAAATTTTGCGGATTTGAACGGCGAGGGTGAATATTTTATAGAGTACAAAAACGGCAACACGACAAGAAGTGTTAAGCTATCTCGCGATATAACGCCGCCTGTGCTGTATTTCAACGGCACAACAGACGTCATTTTCAGCGAGCGCGTTTTTGTGACCTCGGACACGGAATGTTCCATTCGCGTAACGAAAAACGGACAGATTTCGAGCAGCACAACCGAGCTTCTCGGCGCGGGGATTTACCGTATTACCGCCACGGACGCCGCGGGAAACACCACCTCCGCGCGCGTGGAAATTAAGGCAGTTTCCGCGATAAATCCGCTGGATTTCGTGATAATTTTCGGCGTTCTTGTCGTTGGCGGCGTGGTTTATTTTTTCATTCAGCGAAACAGAAAGATGACGGTGAGGTAAATGCGCTTTTCAATCAGAAAACGAATTTTTGCGGTTTTGCTTTGCTGCTGCGTCGCTTTAACAAGCGGTTGTTTTCCAATTCACTCGATTTTGGGGAATGAATATTACGACTATTCTCAAAGCGGAAGCATTGATTTGGATATAATTATGATGAGTCAAAATCAGGCGGTAAGCGGCGAGTATCCCGACGGAAAGAGAGCTTTCAAGTTCAAGAATTGTACTTATGAAGCGGATATTTCGGATTTCAAATTGATTGACATTATAGGAAATGTCACGGTTTATTTTTACACCGGAATTACCGTTTTGAATGATGATGA
>CAMEQX010000009.1 GCA_945933905.1 uncultured Clostridia bacterium | reverse complement strand
CACTGCATCTTCAATCCCTGCTAAGCGGCCAAGTTCACCTTCAACTACAACACCGACAAGACCGCTGATATGGGCGAACTCAAGGCTAACCTCAACCTTTCTTCTCGTGAAGATGGTCTGAATACTGCAAGCCTTTCTCTCGCTACTCAGGACGAAGCTAACTACGCAATCGACCAGATTGACAAGGCTATCAACAAGGTTTCCATGGTTCGTGCAACATTTGGTTCTATCCAGAACAGACTTGAGCACAAGATCACCAACCTCACCACCACAAGTGAGAACTTGACCGAGGCTGAGTCTTCGATCCGCGACACCGATATGGCTTCCGAGATGATGAACTACACCAAGTTCAACATCCTCCAGCAGGCAGCTCAGTCGATGCTCGCTCAGGCAAATCAGCAGCCGCAGTCCATTCTGCAGCTCCTCGGCTAATTTTAGTCGATTTGCCAACAGTCGCCTAGCGCGGCTTAACAAAAGCAGGAATGTGTTTTACCCCTCGGAGAAATCCGAGGGGGTTTTGTTTTTGAAAGTTTTTCAAAAATATGTTGCAATTTTCAGCGTTTTGTGATATAATATTACATAAGTTTTTTTAAAGTGAGGTAATATTTATGAGCAAGGTTGTAAAGTTCGGCGGAAGCTCGCTTGCAGACGCGGGACAGTTTAAGAAGGTCGCGAATATCATCAAGAGCGACGAGGAGCGCTGCTTTGTCGTGCCCAGCGCGCCCGGAAAGCGCTTTCCCGATGATACAAAGGTTACGGATTTGCTGTATCAGTGCTATGAAAAGGTGCTCACAGGCGAGGATTTCGCGAAGGCTTTCAAGCCCGCGAGAGAGCGCTTTGACGGCATTATCAAGGATTTGGGGCTGGATTTGTCGCTCGAGGACGAGTATGTCAAAATCGGAAAGGATTTCCGCGAGGGCGCAAACCGTGACTACGCGGCTTCGCGCGGCGAGTATCTGAACGGTATCATTCTCGCGAAATATCTCGGATTTGAGTTTGTTGACGCGGCAAAGGGCATTTTCTTCGACCACGAAGGCAAGTTTGACGCTGATGTCACAAACGCTTGCCTCGGCGCTATTCTCGAGAGAAAACCGAGAGCCGTTATTCCAGGATTTTACGGAGCTATGCCCGACGGCTCGATTAAGACTTTTTCGCGCGGCGGTTCGGATTTCACCGGTTCCGTTGTCGCAAAGGCTGTCGGCGCTTCTCTTTACGAGAACTGGACGGACGTTTCGGGATTTTTGGTTGCTGACCCGAGAATTGTCAAGAACCCCGAGGGAATTAGCGTAATCACCTACTCCGAGCTTCGCGAGCTTTCGTATATGGGCGCGGGCGTTTTGCACGAGGGCGCGATTTTCCCTGTAAGAAGCGCGAACATTCCTATCAATATTAAGAACACAAACGCTCCCGAGGACGCAGGAACGCTGATTGTTCCGAATGCTGACGACAAGCCCTCAAAGTACCTCATCACCGGTATCGCGGGCAAGAAGAATTTCTCGGCGATTTCGATTGAAAAGGACAGAATGAACTCCAGCAAGGGCTTTATGAGAAGACTTTTGCAGGTCCTTGAAAATCACGCGATTTTCCCCGAGCATATGCCCACGGGAATTGACACGGTGAGCGTTGTTGTAAACTCCCACGAGCTTGACGGACAGCGCGAAAAACTTGCTCAGCGCATCAAAGAGGTTGTCCGTCCCGACCATTTTGAGATTATCGACGGACTTTCGCTGATTGCAGTCGTTGGTCGTGGAATGAAGTCGGCAAAGGGTACCGCAACGCGCGTTTTCGCGGCGCTTTCTCACGCTGACATCAACATCAGAATGATTGACCAGGGTTCTTCCGAGCTGAATATTATCGTTGGTATCGAAGACGCCGATTTTGAAAAGGCAATTCAGGTTATCTACGATATGTTTATCCTCAGCGAACAGGAATAACGGGAGAATTTTATGAACGAAGATAAAAAGCTTGCCCTTTTGATTGACAGCGACAATGTTTCCGCGAAATACGCTTCATTTATTCTTCAGGAAGCGTCAAAATACGGCGAGCTTGCTTACAAGAGAGTTTACGGCGACTGGGAAAAGGGCGGAAACGGCTGGCACTATCCCGCGCTCAACAATTCGATTTTGCCTGTACAGCAGATGAATTACATCGCGGGCAAAAACTGCACGGATTTTTCGATGATAATTGACGCGATGGATATTTTGTACACGGGAAACGTTGACGGATTTGTCCTCGTGACAAGCGACAGCGACTTCACGCGGCTTGCAATCAGGCTTCGCGAGGCGGGAAAGCTGGTTGTCGGCATCGGCGAGGTGAAAACGCCGCTGCCCTTCACGGCGAGCTGCCACCACTTCAGCTACCTCAACCAAGTCTGTGAGCCGAGCGCGAATTATGATGAAAAAACGCTTCGCAAAGCGGTTCTCGACTACGTTTCGGACAACGACGACGGCAGGCTTGATTTGGCGAAAATCTCCGCTTACCTCACGTCAAAATTCGGCAATATCGACTATGACGCGTTTGGCTTCAAACGTTTTTCGGGCTTTATCGACAGCTTTTCCGAGCTTCGCCGCAGCAACACCTTTGTCACCCTGAAAAAGAAGGACTTTGTGAAAGCCGCTGAGGAGCGCAAACCCGCGCCGCAAAGCGAACCTTCCGCGTCCGAGCTGGTTTCGGTTATCAAGGAGTATCTCGAGCGCAAGCACGGCAGAGATGATTTGTCGCAGCTCGAGAAATTCGTGACGGGCGTGTTCGGGAAAGTCGATTACTCGCGCTTCGGTTCAAAGCGTTTCGCGCGCTTTATCGACAGCCAGCCCGAGTTTGTCCGCAGAAACAGTATGGTTGTTCTCGCGGAGGAAGCCGAGAAAACAGAGCCCGAAAAGCCCGCTTCTGCGGTGACTTTGGAGGCGTTTTCCGAGGACGTTTTGAAATACGCCGGCGAGAATATGCCAAACGGCGGAAATCTCGGTCAGCTCAACAACCTGCTTATCGAGAAATACGGCAAAAACTATGTCGCGGAGCTTGGCTTTGATGATTTCGCAAAGGCTGTGCTTTCGGTAACGCAGGTCAAGGTGTCGAAAAACCACGTTTTCTCGAAGCCCGAAGAAACCGCTGTTGAAGAAAAAACCGCAAAGAAAAAGCCCGAGGAAAAACAGCCCGAACCCGCTCCCGAGAAGCCCAAAAAGCAAAAACCCGAAAAGCTCGAGCTGAACACGGTAAAGCGCGAGGTTCAGATGCAGACGGCGCAGAGCGAAAAGGGCGTGACGCTCCCCGCGCTTGGCAAGCTGTTGAAGGAAAAGTTCGGCGAGAATTACCTCAAGGAGCTTGGAATAGGCTCTGTGAAGAAGCTGTTGTCGAGCGTTGCGGGAGTGAAAGTCAGCGGCAACTACGCGAAAATGAGCAAGGAGTTCGTTGAGCGCACCGAGCAGATCGAACAGCTCGTCCGCGATTTTGTCGAAAACAGCAAAAAGCCCAGCGTAAAGGCGCTTTCCACGCATATCAAGAAGAATTTCGAGGATTTCGATTTCACGGATTACGGCTACGCGAGATTTTCCGATTTCATCAACGCGATTGACGGAGTTCGCGCGGACGGTTATTATGTTGAAAAAGAGTGATTGATTTTGAAAAAAGAGGTTATCTTCAGTCTTTCGGGACTGTACCGCGATGATTTTCGCGTGACGGGCTATCGCTTCGGAAGCGGCGAGCCGAGCTGCTGTATAATCGGCGCGATACGCGGTGACGAGGTCCAGCAGCTTTATATCTGCGGGCAGCTTGTAAAGGCGCTTCGCGAGCTGGAGGAGCGCGGCGAAATCGCCGAGGGACGCGAAATTCTCGTCATTCCCTCGATGAACAATTACAGTATGAATATCAGCCGCCGTTTCTGGTGCCTTGACAACACCGACATCAACCGACAATTCCCCGGAGACGCAAGCGGCGAAACCACCGAGCGCGTTGCCGCGGCGGTTTTTGATGAAATCAAAAAGTACCCGTATTGCGTGCAGTTCCCGTCGTTTTATATTCCGGGAATTTTCGCGCCGCACGTTCGTATGATGAAAACGGAGCTTCAAAACGAAAGCGCAGCGGAGCTTTTCGGGCTGCCTTTTGTTGTGCTGAGAGAACCGACCGCGCTGGATAAATCCACCTTGAATTTCAGCCTTCAAAGCAGCGGCACGGCGGCTTTCTCGGTCTATACGGAAACGCGTGAAACGATTGATGAAATTTCCGCGGAAATCGGCGTTGAAGCGGTGCTGCGGTTCTTGTCGAAAACGGGCGTTATCAAGAGCGAAATTCGCGAGGGAGTCGCGGCAAAGGTTGTCGATGAAAGCGAGCTTGTGAACGTAAAGAGCGAGGACGCGGGCATTTACCGCGAAATCGTCAAGGTCGGAAGCGAGGTAAAAAAAGGCGATGTTCTCGCGCGGATTTTGCATTCGTATGAGGGCGAGGTTATCCGCGAGGTGAAAGCGCCCGTTGACGGAACGGTTTTCTTCGCGCGCCACAAATCTATTATTTGTCAGCATTCGCTTGTGTTTAAAATCGTCTAATGCAATTTAACCAAGCAGCCTATTACCTTATTATTAAATAATAGCCTGCTTGGTTCTCCATACTTATTGTAACAACAGACATGGGGGTAATTATGAAGAAATTGATTCTATTCCTGCTTTGCTCACTTGTACTAATATCTTTGAATGGATGCTCCTATTCACAAAATAAAAGCAATAGTATAATTAACTCGTCCGATTGCGATGACAATTCTGCGTCAGATTCCACAAATTCTGCCAATGAAAACAGCAAAAATTCTTCTGTTGACATTGAAACAGTTACCATTGAGCAATATCAAAACATTCCGGATACATATGAAAGACATCAGACCTGCGGATATGAACAGATTTATTTGGAAGATTTTACTATTGTTTCAGAATATGAAATTGATGATTATTATAATTCTGTTATCAAAAAATGGAGTGATATGCTTAAGTCGCAAAATCTTAATTCATCAATCGGTTACTGCCTAATAAATGGATATATTTTTATTGAAAAAATGCCTGAGGAATACCTAGGTCAGACGGACTATATCGTTATGAACGAAAACGTTTTTTGTGTTCTGTCCGATGTTTATGCTGAGGGGAACCCTTTGCTGTTCATATATAACGAAGATTTATATGTATACAATTACTTTTTGAAAAACGGAATTATTCATTCGGATTTCACGGTATATGAGCTTTGTTACTCAAAAATAAGAAGTCATTATGCTGAGTTGTATAATTTGGGCGAACCAAGTGCGCCGTTTGAGATAATATCCGATAATTCGGAATACGGTGGATTTATGGAAATTGAAGAAGAAATAAAATCGAAAACTGATACATTATTTCAAGTTCAATATGGTACAGATTTTTACAAAGCGTATCTTCAATAATATTTTCAAAGCAAATATTTCAATTTCAAGTACTTGATGAAGGTCTTGGAGAATTTGGATACAAAATCAGCATTCGCTTGTGTTCAAAATCGTCAAGAAATAAAACAATCCCGAGAGTTTTTAAGCTCTCGGGATTTTGTTTAATTCAGTTCAAACAGTGCTTTTTCGTAATCCTTCACGAAATACCGGATATTTTTCCTGCCCTTTTGAATGACGGTGTGACCTTCTTGCTCCAGCTTTTCCTTTTGAGCAAGCGCGCCGCCGGGGTATTTCCCGTTCAGCTCGCCGTTTGCCTTGAGCGTTCTCCAGTAAGGCGTTTCGTTATCGGAACGCTGGTGGCTTGCCCACGCGGCGATTGACACGAAAATTCCCGCGGTAATCGGCTCGGTGAAATCCGCGCCCGACTGTTTCGCGAAAAGCTCGCGGATTGCTCCGACGGTTGTGACCTTCCCGAACGGCACTTTTTTCATCACAGTATCATAATCAATCGGCGGCGCAAAATACATTCGATTGCCGCCGTATTTTTCGATACTCGCCTTATCGGTTATGGTCTGAATTTTCGGCATATCCTTGCTGTCGTGCAGCATTGCGTTAAAATCCTTCTTTTCCTCGCTAGCCAGCCGGTGCGACCGGCTGCGTATTTCGCACCTAGTTTCTGCCAGGGCTATTTTTGTGCCCGAAGATTACAAATCTATAAACTCACAATCCTAAATACTAACACCTCCGAAGTGTATTATAACGCAGATTTTGCTTTAATGCAATGAGGCTGTTTTGAAAATTCGGTTAATCAAACTTGTCGAGATGGTTATAGCCGCCCTCGCGGATAATTTTCGCATAATCCTTGAAGCAGACGTTGAGGTCAACAACCACGTCAATGCCCGAAACCTTGCCCTCGGACGAATACTGCCACATACCGTATGTACCCTTGTAAGACGGTTTTGGAACGTTCCAGTGTGCAACCCAGACCTCGCAGTCGAGCGCTTTCATATCCATATAGTTTTCGTACCAGTTTGTGTAGGAGTAAATCATCGGGTAGTAGCCTGCCTTGCGGACTTCCTCGATAAATACCTGAGCGATTTCGTTTTTAACCTCTTTGTCGAGCTTCACCTGAGAATTGTCCTCAAAGTCAAGCACAACGGGATAAGTAATCTTGTAAGGCGAAATTGTTTTGATAAAGTGCTTTGCTTCTTCTCTGGCTTCCTCGGCGTTAAGCGCGTAGCAGTAGTGGTAAACGCCGACATCGATGCCCGCTTTTGCCGCTTCGACGATGTTGTACTCAAAGGTTTTGTCAACCTTGGTTGAGAACGACGAGCGAATCATCGCGAATTTAATTCCCGCGTTTTTAACCTTGCGCCAGTTGATAATTTCCTGCCAGGAGGAAACGTCGATGCCTTTGATACCCTTGTTACGCAAATCCTCGTCTAATTCGAGGGAAGCGTCCTGACGGTTATCGATAATGCGGGAGGACTTTGACGCAGAGAGAACAGAGCTTGCGCCGCGATAGAATTTAACGTCTTTTTCAAGGGTGAGGGTGCCGCTGTTGACATATTCACCGAGAAGCGAGAACGTGCCGTTCATAGTGGCGTTTCCGCTTAATGTGGTGGAAAGCTTGCCTTTAACGAAGAGCCTTGCGTTTTCGTTGTTTGTGATGATTCCCGTCAAAAACGCCTCGGAATTTGGCGCGAAGGTGACTGTACCGCGGTTTTGAAGGTGACCTCTGAGGAAGATGTTAATTGTGCCGCTTAAAATTGCGGAAGCTTTTTGATGGTTGATGAAATTCGAGGAGAACTTAACCGTGCCGCTGGATGTTGAAACCAAGGTGCCGTAGTTTGCGACGGAGGAGGTTTCCTTGAAGTTGACCATACCGGATACCGTGAGGCGAGCGCGGGGCTCGATAATCATATTTCCGTAGAGATAGAACTTTGCATCCGCGTAAATCTGGAGATTTGCGCCCTCGCAGAGATAGAACATCGTGGTCTGAGGCACGGAAATCACGGTATCCTTAGGAACCTTGACCTCGCTGTCTATGTAGTAGATTGTGTTATCGGCGGGCTTGACTGACGGGTCCCACTTAACCAGCTTTGATTTATCGACGGGAGTGTATTGTTCCGCGAAGAAATCGATAGTGTTTTCTGTTTTCGGGGAGTCGCTTGCCTGAGCGAACGCCGAAAGAGCAGTTGTGATAGAAATAGCCGCTGCGACAAACAGAGCGGCAGCTTTTTTGAAAATTTTCATTTTGTACCCCCTTATGTAAAATTTTCCTGAAATTTTCTCTCTATTTATATTTTCTCATATTTTTATCGATTTGTCAAATGTTTTTTAAAAAATTTTTGTGGAAATTTTCGGAAATCTTGGATTTTTATGAATTTTTTACAAAATTTATGCTTTATATTTTATGCGGGAAGGATTGCGGAGGTGAAACTTGGGTTTGAGGGGAATTATGGCTGGCTTTGAAGGTTGACGATAGGCTTCTGCGAAGCCTTGGCATTTTCGGCGGCATCGAACCGCCGAAAATGCGCGGCTTCCTACGCGCGCAATGTGTGCGCGCGTAGGAAGCCGCTTGTTGAGGTTAGGTTGCGACGTGGGGGGAATTGGGTTTTGTTACAGAGGTTAGGTTGTGAAGTGGGGGTTGCGAATTTTTTGCGCCCGCAAAAAAATTTGGCAATGGTGACGAAACTAGATTTCAAGTCGGTTTGTGAACTCTTACAATGCAAAAGCGTTCTTTTTATGGATTTTGCGGCTTCGCCTTCAGTGGTCGCTTCGCTCCAGTCTTGGAACCTTTTTCTGAAGAAAAAGGTTAGGGAAACCGAAGGTTTCTCGCAAACACTCCAAAAAGACTACTTTCGCTTCGCGCTTAGCCGCCGTTCTTGTCAATAACGCTCATCGGGTCAATCCACTTCCCATTCTCCTTCACACCAAAGTGCAAATGCGGCTTTTGCATAATCTCGCTCTGATTTGTGTCAGAAGTCTTCCCGATAATCTCACCCTGCTTAACCTGCTGCCCCGCCTTAACTCCCAGCTCCTTCGCAAGCCCGCAGTAATGCGCCTCCAGACCATTCGTCTGCTCAATCGTCACACAAACCCCCAAAAGCGCGTCGTCACGGATTTCTTTCACAACCCCCTCGGACATCGATTTCACATCCGTCCCTAAATCACACAGAATATCAATCCCGTCATGCGTTTTCCACACACCAAGCGTCTCGGATTTCACCAGCTCGCCGTTTGAAAAAGGCTTGTCGATTTCACCCTCGACGGGAAGAATATTCCCCGCCTTAATTGTCACGGGCTTGTTCACGGGCTCCGCGGACGAGGACTCGGGCTTTTGCACCTTTTCAGCCGATGACGAAGAGCTTCCGCTGTCCTTGGGAACTCCCGAAACATCGTTGTTCACGGGCACATCGCCGCTCTTTGACGAGGAGTAGCTCCAGTGGCTCTCGGGAGAGGAGCTCGTGGGAACAAGCCGCCTTGCCGTGCTGCCATAAACCGCCACCAGCGACGCGGCAACCGCCGTCAGCCCGATTGCCGAGGCGATTGCGATACTTTTCGCGTTTTTGCTTTCGTTATTTTGCCTTCTGTTTTTCATTTGACCATTCCTTTCGTGAGGTAAAGTTGGGAAATATTTACAAAAAATCGTCCAAGCTCGCTTGAACCTGTAAGTAGTTTTGCCGCTTTTTTGGCAAATATTCACATAAAAACGCGATGAAAATAAACGCAGCCGAAACATTTGTAAAAAATAGGCTTGAAAAAAGGTTGAAAAAGTTGTATAATAAATCTGTATATAAAGTTAACATTTAAAAATCGCCTTTTGCGGCGGTTTTCAGAGAAGCTCAATATATCGGGAGGGATATTGTTGGACGTTTACATAGGACGCCTGCCTGTTTTTGACGCTTCGGGGAACATTTTCGCATACACTCTGCCCTATCGCAGCGAGGAAAACGCCTCGTTTGAATATGTTGCCCCCGACAGCGAAGAAACAAACAAGCTTTTTGAATATGACGTGCGGCGGCTTGTCGGCAAATCGCGCGCTTTTATATATTTTTCTGATGAAATGCTCAGGGCGCGCTTGCCGCTGATTTTTTCGCACGACATTCTGATAGTCTGCGTTCACGCAAAGCAGCTCGAGGACGCGGGGATTATGAACATCTGCCGTGATTTGAAAGAGCGCGGGTATATGCTGGCGCTGGTGGATTTTGAATACAGCAAGGCTTATGACGAGATTTTCGGGCTTGTTGATATTGTTGAAATAGATTTCAAAAAGGCAAGCAAGTCTATCGAGGAAACCGCATACGTTTGCCGTTATGCAAACAAGCTGATGCTTGCCGTGAGCATTGAAACGCGCGAGGAATACGAGGACGCGAAACGGCTTGGCTGTACGTTTATGCGCGGATTTTATTTTGCAAAGCCGGATATAGATGTTGAAAAGGGCTTTGAGCCGCTCCCCGTGAGCATAGCGAATGCGATGCAGATTTTGTCGCGGAAGGACGCGGAAATCGAGGAGGTTGTAAAAGCGCTTTCGGTTGACTCGGCGGTTTGTCAGCGGCTTTTGCGGCTGATAAACTCGGTTTATTTCGGCTTTACTCAGAAAATTGCTTCGATAAATCAGGCGATTGTGGTTTTGGGATTGGACTATCTTCGCGAGTGGATTTATCTTATGGCAGTGCAAAAGCTGCTCAACAACGACTCCCCCGAAGCGACAAAAACCTCACTGCATATGGCAAAGCTTTGTCGGAAAATCGCGCTTATGATACCCGAGGGCGCGAAAAATCCCGAGTCGTTTTATCTTATGGGCTTGCTTTCGATGGTTGTTTTCGGCGGCGAAAGCGTTCTGACAAAGGCGCTGGACGAGTTTCCGATTACGTTTGACATCAAAAAGGGGCTTATGAGGAAGGGCGGACTTTACAGCGATGTTTTCGAGATGGCGTTCGGTTTTCTTCGGGCGGATTGGGAGAAATTCGAGGAAATCGCTTCGATTTACAATATCGGCATAGGCGAAATGACAAGCGATTTTGTTGAATGTGCCGAAGAAGTTGAACAAGCGCAGATGAATTGAGGGTAAGATGGCTTTTTTTCTTGATGAAATAAACGAATGTCTTTGGGACAGGCTCAAAGCGACAGAAAAGAAAATCGTGCTTTACGGAATGGGCGACGGCGCGGAGAAGATAAAGGCGGTGCTGGACGAAAGAGAAATCCCGCTTGCCGATATTATGGCGAGCGACGAGTTTGTCCGCGGGCATAGCTTTATGGGTATTCGCGTGAAAACGCTCTCGGAAATCGAGGATTTGTACGGCGATGATTTCATCATTCTCGTGTGCTTCGGAACGCAAATTCCCGAGGTTATGGAGAAAATCGCGTACATTTCCCGAAAACACGAGCTTTACGCGCCGAATGTTCCTGTGGTGAGCGACGGTCTTTTTGACCTTGACTACGCGAAAGAGCACCGCGATGAGCTGGAAAAGGTTTACAAGCTGCTTGCGGACGAGCAGTCGAAAAAGGTTTTCGAGAACGTTATCCGATATAAATTAAGCGGAAAGCTCGATTATCTCACGGAGGTTGAAACGCCCTCCGAGGAAAAGTTTGATTTGCTCAAAATCGGCACGGAGGAAATATACGTTGACTTGGGCGCGTATGACGGCGACACGGTTATCGAGTTTTTGAACGAAACGTCGATGCAGTTCACGAAAATCTACGCGATGGAGCCGGACGCGAAAAACTACCGAAAGCTGAAGCGGCGGCTTTATATGATAGGCTCGGCGCTGCTGGAGGCGTACAACTGCGGCGCGTGGGACGAGGACACTTCGGTTTTGTTCAATCTGCGCTCGGGCAGAAGCAGCAAGGCTGTTCCCGACAAGAACGCTTCGCTCAATCCCGCGCGTTTTCGCGAGGTGAATATGCTGAAGGTTGACACAATGCTTCAAGGAAATCCCGCGACTTATCTTAAAATGGACGTTGAGGGAGCGGAGGAGAAGGCGCTTTTCGGCGCGCGGGAAACCATCGCGAATTTCTCGCCGAAGCTGAATATCGCGCTCTATCATCGGAACGAGGATATGTTCAAAATCCCGCTGCTTGTAAATTCGATGCAGAAGAAATACAAGCTTTATATGCGGCATCACCCGTATTTTCCCGATTGGGACACAAATCTCTATGCGCTTTGACAGAAAGAGGCTGTAAATGAAAATCGTTATCGGAATTATCCTGATTGTTTTGATTATGGCGGGAATAGGGCTTTACGTTGTGTTTATGCTCAATTCCCACGACCTTGTTTACTGCGGGGATATAAAGGGCGAAAACGGCTCGCAGTGCTATGTGACGAGGGTTTACACGGCGGATTTGAACGCGAATGAAACGCTCTCGCAGATTGTCACGACAATGAACGAAAAGGAAACGGGCAACCTCACCGCCGAGGAAATGACCACAATCCTTGCGACTTATCAGAATGTAATCTACGCGCCCGTTTTCACGCTCAATCTCGAAAAAGAGGACAACAGAACGTTTGTGCTTTCGGGAAGCGTTTATAACGGTCTTGACGGCGAGGGAAACCCCACGGAGCCCGATTTCCGCTATAAAAACCTCACGCTTACGGCGGGCGTTGCAAACGGAAAGGTTCTTGCCGCGCAGAATGTTTATTCAAAGGACATTGACGAGGACGGAGAGTACGAATGCAAGGCGAGGAACAATGTTGTTGACCCCGTTTTGCTTGACGGAAACGCGGGCGCTGCTTTTGCGTTCACGGACTGCGACTCGTTCAGAATGGTTTTCACGGGAGTTGAAGAAGTTCCCGCGACGATAAAGCTTGCGTTCACCTATGACGCTGACGCGCAAAATCCCCTCAATTTCACCAGCATCAGAGGCGGCGCGCTCGGTCTTCAGATAACCGAGGCTTATGACGATTTAGGCAGATTAACGCCCGAAATCACGCTTGAAAAGGTTTATACAGTTAAAAAAGAAGAGTGATTTGTGAAGAAATTTTGTCGGAAATTGCCTAAAAGAAATGTTCACGAAGGGCGAAAAGTTTACAAAAAGTTTAAGTTTGTATGATAAAATTATCACGGAGCAGAAAAATGCCCCGTGATTTTTTGTATCTTTATTTTAATTTCAGCAATTTTTGGAAAAGGTGATTTCGATGAAAACAGGACTTATTTTGGAAGGCGGCGCGGTTAGAGGAATTTTCACCGCGGGAGTGCTTGATCGCCTTATGGAAGAAGGAATAAACTTCCCGTATGTAATCGGAGTATCTGCGGGCGGCGGAAACGCGATGAGCTATGTTTCCTGTCAGGTGGGAAGAACCTGCCGAATGATAAACGCTCCGCGAAACGAGTCGTACTACGGGTTCAGGCAGTTTTTAGGCTCGAGAAAAATCATAAATCTTGACAAAATGGCTTATGAATATCCGTATAAGCAGTTCCCGTTTGATTTTGATACATATTATAACAGCGGGATTGAAACGGAATATGTCTGCACTTGTCTTGAAACGGGAGAAGCGGAGTATTTCTCGGAATACGAGGACAACGAGCGCCTGCTGACGATTGCAAAGGCGACTTGCTCCGTGCCGATGCTGTGCGCGCCGGTTGAGCTTGACGGAAAGCATTATCTTGACGGAAGCATCGCGGACAGTATCCCGATTGAACACGCGCTTGAAATGGGCTGCGACAAGCTTGTGATTATCCTCACAAAGCCGGGCAGCGCAACTCCCCCGACCGATTACGCGAAGTTCAAGAAAGTCATCAACTCGATGTACAAGAAATATCCGAACTTTGTCGAGGCTTGTATGACGCGCGTTGAGCGGTACGAGAAAACGGTTGCTCTTATGAACAAGCTCGAGGAGGAAGGCAGAGCGTTTGTTTTCCGTCCGTCGCTCCCCGCAATTTCAAAGTTCGAGAAGAACAGCGACAAGATTATGGAGAGCTATCACGACGGCTATTCGCAGGCGGACGAGAAAATTCTCGATTTGGTAGAGTGGACAAAGACAATGCTTGTAAGCTAAAAAACAGGTCTGCGAGATGTTTCGCAGACCTTTTCTTTTAATTGTAGGTTAAAACAGGACCGTCAAGCTCGTTTACAACGGGATTATCATTCTGTTCGCTCTCGTTGATAAACACCTTGATTGCCGTGAGCACGTTTTTCATATCGCTGCTCAAAAGCGTAATCTGCGTTTCGCCGACCTCGAAAACCGCCCGTATCTCGCCGCCGTCCTTGAAGAACGTGACTTTCGTGCCGGCAAAATCCTCGGTTTTGTATTCCTTTGCGGGCGTCCATTTTGACTGCTTTCTGAACAGCGCGAGAACCGAGCCTTCCGAAAACTCATATTCCACGAAATTCCCGTCATAAACAAGCCTGTCGTCGCATTTCTGCAAAACAAGCTCGGTGTACTTCGCCGTGCAGTTCGGGAAATACTTTTCCGGTGCCAAAAGGTCAATTCCGTAGTACTTTGACGCTTCCTCGGCAGAGAGCCTCTCGTGATTGTTAATCATCGGCAGATTTCCGATTTTTTCAAGGTCATCGGGCGCGGAGTTGAATTCGATATCCCTGCTTGCTGTCGAATGTGAATTGCTGTCGGTTTCGGTAGGCTCGGAATTTTCGTAAATGTAAGAGATATTCCCGCTTTCGTCCATTGTCGCGCCGATAGTGTTGCTGACCGTCATTTCGTCCAGCGAAACACCGCTCTCATCGCCCGCGCCGCCCGCGACAAATCCGCTTTCGGTGGGAATTTTATTGTTGAATTGATTAAACGTGACTGCCCCCACAACAGCCCCTGCCGCACACACGGGAACAGCCGTCCTCAAAACAACGGTTCTGCGCTTTTTCTGCGCAGTTTCGTTCTCGTGAACCCGCTTCAGCACGCTTCTTGTCATTTCCTCATAAGTCTTCATAAGTAAAACCTTCTTTCTCCAGTTCAGCCTTCAGAGCCTGTCGGGCGCGATAGGCAAGCGTTTCCGCGGCGTGAGCGGTTTTCTTCATCACCGCCGCCGCTTCCCTCGCGGAAAAATCCTCGAAATACATCAGCCAAAGTACCTGCCGCTGTTCGTCCTTGAGCTTTGACATCGCCTTGTAAACAGCTTTTTTGCGCTCCTCGCGAAGATAACTTTCTTCAAGAGAAATCTCGTCAAGTGAAATTTCCCCGCACTCGTCCAGCCCGATATTCTGCCGCCGTTTTTCCCGCCTGAGATAGTCAAGCGCGGCGTTTCTCCCGAACGAGTACAGGAAAGTGCGGAATTTTGAGTTCCCGTGAAAGCGCGGCTTTTTGGTGAAAAGTTTAACGAAAGCATCCTCGCAAAGCTCCTCGGCGGCGTTCAAATCGCGCACAAAGCTGTTTATGTAGAGGATTAGTCCGTCCCTGAAATCGCGGATTATCTCGCCGACCGCTGTTTCATCGCCGTCAAGATAGCGCGCATAAGCACTTTCCCCGCTGTCCATCGGCTCACCTTCTTTCAAAAGAAAAATCGATTTTTGCTTTCACTTATTAGACGTTTCAATTTGAAAATACTCACAAAAAATCCGTGGATTTCCCACGGAATTTTTTATATCGCTTGAATTGTGGATTTGAAATCCGATTTTTCAAGAAACGCGAGAATTTTCTCA